>CALDEO010000316.1 GCA_937942465.1 uncultured Saprospiraceae bacterium | reverse complement strand
TATGATCAACTCCTCCTGACATATCAGCGTATATTTATTTTGTGCAAAGAAAGCTCATTTTTTGTTAATGACCTTAGCTTCTTTGTGAATATTTATTACAAATTCTTTTAGACTTTAGATTTATAAGTTTAGACACTAGATGTTAGACGTTAGATTATTAGATGATATAGGTCTTTAAATGAGTAATCTAGTATCTAATAATCTAATGTCTAACATCTAGAAATCAGGCAATCTAATGTCTAACATCTAATTCCTATGATTGAACACTTATATGGGCACATTTGTTTTTCAACCACTGTTCATGAGTAGCATCCAATAATGGGCTTAATTTTTCATAAACGAGATCGTGATAGTCGTTGAGCCAGCTGACCTCTTGCTTGGTAAATATATCCATATCGATCAATGTAGTGTCGATAGGGAATAATGTGATGGTATCATGTTTCAAAAATCCATCCGTATCTTCTACTGTTACAAGTACATTTTCGATACGGATCCCATATTCACCATCTAGGTAAAATCCTGGTTCGTTGGTTGTCACCATACCTACCTTATGTACGGTACGACCTCGCTCTGATGACGGTGGGGCAAATCCCTGCGGACCCTCATGTACATTTAAGAAAAATCCTACTCCGTGACCTGTACCGTGACCAAAATTAAGACCACGAGACCATAAAGGATTTCTGGCCAATACATCTAGTTGACCACCATTGGTCCCTTTCGGAAATTTTGCAGCATCGAGTGCTATATTACCTTGTAAGACTAGCGTATAATGCAGTTTTTGTTCGGCAGTAGGTGGGCTCAATGCGATCGTACGAGTGATATCTGTAGTACCGTCTAGGTACTGACCACCGGAGTCACATAAGAGCATCCCTTCTTTAGCTATCTGCTTGCTTGTAGTGAGCATTGGACGATAATGTTGCATAGCGCCATTTGCCTTGTATCCTACGATTGCATTAAAGCTTTCGCCTACATAGTGCTCTTGTTTAGATCTATATTCGGCAAGTTTCATTGCAAAATGATACTCAGATACGGTATCGTGTTCTAGTGTCTGCTCTAGCCAGTAGAAAGCATGGGTAAGTGCGACACCATCTTTGACCATGGCATTTTTAAAGTGAGCGATCTCCGTATCGTTCTTTATTGCTTTTAAGTGTTTTACGATAGAGTCCTGCTGTACAATATGAGAAGTAGATACTTTATTATATAATGCAGAGTTACAAGATGTCTTGTCTATGATGATACTCTCATCTGTAGGTATTGCAGATAAGTATTGAGATATATTATTGTAGTCTTGCAATACGATGCCATCTTCAGTCAGTTTTGCAGCAAGATCTTTATTTACCTTTTCAGGGAATATAAATATATGACTACTATGTTTAGATACAACGGCATACATGATACCGACGGGGTTGCTCTCTACATCTTTACCTCTAAGGTTAAATAACCAAGCGATCTCATCTAGGGCAGAGATAAAATAGTGATCATGATCTTGCATCTGCGCTCTTACTTGCACGAGTCTATCTGTTCTAGACATTCCCGCGAAAGCGGTATCATGCTCGTAGATCTCATATCTAGGGATCGCTGGTCTATCTTTCCATGCTTTATCTATCAAGTCATGATCGGCATCAATATTCACATCCACTGGAGAGAACGTTGCCTTCATTTTTTCATAAAAAGCTTGAGTCTGCACTTGACCATCAAATCCAATCGTCATCCCACTCTTCATATGCTCTTTGAGCCAATCGATATGGTATGGTTTGAATTGGTCGATCATTTTATGAAAAGTATAATCTGTATCTGCCAGTTCTTGTGGTCCTTGTATAAAGTATCTTGAGTCAGACCATAATCCAGCATGATCTTGGGTAATGATGACCGTACCAGCAGATCCTGTGAATCCTGATATCCATACTCTAGATAGCCAGTGGTCCGCTGCATATTCACTGATGTGTGGGTCGCTACTCGGTATGATGTATGCATCGATACCGGCATCTTTCATGCATTGTCTTAGTTCTGTCAGTCTATATAGAATATTCATAAAATTATTAATTATAAAAATTATAATATGTTACATATCAGTAGATTTTATATTAAATAAAACCTACATATGTAATATTAAGCTTATATTTGTTTAGTTACACAAGAAAACCATTGTAAAACAAATGTAAACAATCGAACTTAACAAGTTTTAAAATCGTTTTCCTAACAACACAGCTAAAGTAAGAATATATGGCATTGATGAGGCAGAGTATGAGTCAAAAAATGTTGCAGAAACTATCTCCGCAACAGATACAGCTCATGAAGTTACTACAGATACCGACGGCTACGTTAGATCAACGAATTAAAGAGGAGTTAGAGTCTAATCCAGCCCTTGATGAAGGTGACGAAAACCAAGAGGTTTTTGATCTTGAGCAAGATGATGCTGATTACGATGAAAATGGTGATATCAAAGAGAATACCGAGGAGAGTTTTGAACTAGACGACTACCTTAAAGAATACATAGAGGATGATCCGATTAGTTATAAAATGAAATCAGATATATACTCAGATGAAGACGAAAAAACAATGCCTGTCGCAGTGGAGAAGTCTTTTCATGATAGTCTGGAGGCACAACTCGGAATGCTCAACTTTGAAGATGATCGACACAGAATAATAGCAGAACAGATCATCGGTAGTATCGATGAGGATGGTTATCTGCGTAGAGAACCGATCGCTATTATAGACGATCTTATGTTTTCACAGAATGTAGATGCAACCAAAGAAGAGGTCATTACTATGATCAAAAGGGTGCAAAAGTTTGACCCTGCAGGTATCTGTGCTAGAGACTTACAAGAGTGCCTCATATTACAACTCAACGATAAGCTCGAAAGAGCAACAGATGAGCCAACAGAAGAAAAAATGCTTGCTAAGAAAATCTTAGAAAAGTATTTCGAAGAGTTCACTAAGAAGCATTATACTAGACTTAAAAAACAATTATACATATCAGATTCAGAACTTAAAGATGCGATCGAGGAGATCCTCAAGTTGAATCCAAAACCGGCAGGCGCTTTATCAATTGAGGCTGTCAACTCCACTTACATTGTTCCAGATTTTATTATATCAAATAGAGATGGCGAACTAGAGTTATCCCTCAATAGTCGTAATGCTCCTGACCTCAGGATCAATGACAACTATATGGATATGCTTAAGACCTATCATGATACTACCAAGGGTAGAAGATCTACAAAAAAGGAACGAGAAGCGATCATGTTTATCAAGCAAAAGATAGACTCTGCTAAGTGGTTTATCGATGCAATATTACAACGTCAAGATACGCTGTATCGTACGATGTACTCTATCATGCAATTTCAATTTGATTTTTTCACATCAGGTGACGAACGTAGATTGAGACCAATGATATTAAAAGATATCGCGGAGATTACGGGATTAGATATATCTACAGTTTCTAGAGTTGCTAATAGTAAATTCGTACAGTCAGAGTTTGGTACTCGTAGACTTAAGGACTTTTTCTCAGAGTCGCTACAGACTCAAGATGGTCAAGAAGTATCTACTATTGAGGTCAAGAATATTCTAAATGATATCGTAGGTAGAGAGAATAAGCGAAAGCCACTGAGTGATGAAAAACTTAAGGATTTGCTGCGTGACAAAGGTTATAATATAGCCCGTCGTACCGTTGCTAAATACCGAGAGCAGCTCAGTATACCAGTAGCCAGACTTCGTAAAGAATTATAAGAGACTTAATTTTAATTGTATTTATTGTAGGCATATTCCATTGCTTGGAGCAAAATACCGCATCCATCATGAATCTGTTGTTCGGAGATGATCAACGGTGGAGCTAGCCTAAAACTCTTACTATTAAATAAGAAGTAGTCGATAAGTGCTCCGATTTCAATGGTTTTACCTACTACATGTTTGAGATATTTTCGTTTAGTCAGTTCTACGGCCATCATGAGCCCTGAGCTACGTACTTCTTTTATGATAGGGTGTATTAGTAACGATCGTATTAATTTTTCTTTAGCTAATACATCTTTTACGATTTCGTCATCGAGTATTGTTTTTAGTGTAGCGTGAGCAGCTGCGCATACTACCGGGTTGCCACCGAAAGTTGTGATATGTCCCAACATCGGATTTTTGGAAAAGCTATCCATCATTTCTTTATCTGCTACAAATGCTCCTACTGGCAGTCCCCCTCCCATTGATTTTGCGATAAGCAGTACATCTGGTACGACATCGTATTTGTGATGGGCAAATAAATGTCCCGTCCGACCGAATCCAGTTTGGATTTCGTCTAAGATCATCAATGCACCTACTTCTGTACACCTTGCTCTGACAGCTTTGAGGTAGTCGTTTTTAGGAGTTTGCACCCCGCATTCTGCTTGTACAGGCTCAAATATTACTGCCGCCGTTTTCTCAGTTATTTTAGATAAGTGATCTATATTATTGAAATCTATGTGTCGTATGCCTGGTAAGCCAGGTAAAAATGATCTTAAAAAATCGTCATCAGACCGTAATGCTTCTGCTCCTTGAGTACTACCATGATATGCATTAGTGCAACTTATGATCTCGTATCTGCCAGTATAGCGTTTGGCAAGTTTCATTGCCCCTTCTACTGCCTCTGCACCAGAATTTACAAAGTAAACAGAGTTAAGGCTAGAGGCGAGCTGTTGAGTTAGTAGTGAAGCATACGCTACTTGCGGACCTTGTATGTGCTCGCCATATACCATGGTATGCATATAGCTAGCTGCTTGATGTTGGATTGCTTTTACAACATTAGGATGACAATGACCTAGAGAACTCACTGATATACCAGAGTTCATATCTAGATGTGCCTTGCCACTGGCATCGTATATATACATACCCTCAGCTCTTGATATCTCCATCATCATGGATAATTCGCTAGTCTGTGCTACGTGTTTGATAAAGGATTGTCTAATAGAACTCATGATATACACTATTTATCTAAGTAAGCAAAGGTAGCTTTTAGCTAATAATGATGGGATATATTCGCTCATATTAAGAAAGGGTTTATAATAAAAAAATAAATATTTGAGATTTAATACTTTTCAAATGTTAATATTTATATTCATCTTTAACCATCTGAAAGTTATATCCAGATAAAAAAAAGAAAAAATCTATTGATTGAACAGTCTAAGCTAATTAATAATTAATCGCTTATACTATTACAATGAAATTACAAGCAATGTGTTTGTTCGTAGCTATGTGTCTACTTACAATAATGAATGTTAATGCCCAAACATCTCCAGTAGGTGAAAAATGTGGCTCAGATAATTATCTTACAGAAAGACTTCAAAACGATCCAGAGTTTGCTCTCAAGTTTAAAGAGTGGATAGCTATGAATCAAGACGAAAACTTTGTGGGCTAAGCATAAATTTTAGATAACCTAAAAAGGAAGAAGCTAACGTTTCGTACACCTCTAAACTGTCTTCTAAGAGCTTTTACTTTAGCATTAAATGATTCAGCAGAGGCATTCGTGCTACGATTATTGAAATAGTTAAGTATATGATTATAGTTGTTTTTAATTGTATTAGCTACGGTGTTAAATGATTTAAATCCAGCTACCTCAACGTCGTTATACCATATTGCTAATTTCTTATAGGCTATTTGTTTCGTGGTGTTTCTTCCGAATATCGCTGCTAGTTTTCGACTCAGATCATATGCTTTTTTTAATCTTGGATATCTAGCAAAAAGTATTTCTGATCTATGTCTTTGGGTAGGCGTCCATTTTTCTGGACTCTTAAATAATAAATATCTGCTCCTCGCGAGTGCTTGCTTTAGGGTATCACCATTTTCTAAAACCTCTGGTATAAAGGTTTTGCCAATTTGTCTTGCTAATTCTCTTTCTTTATTTTCTAAATCGATTGCTTCCCACCTATATTGTATTCGTAACTCTTGAACAGCATCAGAAGCTAATTTTTGAACGTGAAATCTATCTGATACAATGATTGCTTTGGGAAAACTTCGCTTTGCTATCAACTCCATAGTTGGAGCTAAATCAATTGTAATTTCTTTG
>CALDEO010000315.1 GCA_937942465.1 uncultured Saprospiraceae bacterium | reverse complement strand
AATAGATCTGCAACCCTAGTATCATCTAACTTATCAAATATATCATCCAATATCAAAATCGGATAAACATTTAGTATTTCTTTGATGATATCATATTGTGCAAGCTTTATAGACATAATGAAAGACTTCAATTGACCTTGGGATGCATATGGCTTGAGCAATGCATCATTGATATAAAAACTCAAGTCGTCTTTATGTATACCGACGGTTGTTCTGGCTAGCAGCAAGTCTTTCTCCTGATTTTGCTGCATTAAATCTTTTAAATTATTATCAAAGAGTTGACTCTTATATAGACAGGTACATTTCTCTTTTTCACCGGAGATCCGTTTATAGTAATATTGAAATCGCTCTTCCAGACGTACGACAAATTTTTTTCTACTTTCGTGAATAGTGCTCGCCTCGACTACCATCTTCTCAGATATACCATCCAGTAAGATCTGGTTGAATACACCATTCTCTTTAAATTGCTTCAACAAGGCATTCCTTTGTTTCAAAAAGTGATTGTACCGTATTAATGCTTCTAGATAGACTTTATCATATTGTATAATGGTCTGATCCATTAACTTCCTTCGCTCCTCACTACCGTCTGTAAGTAATAATATGTCTGACGGTGCTACTACAACGATTGGGCATTTACCCATATGATCTGAAAGTTTATCATATTTTTTTTCATCGACTTGCATTGACTTCTGCTTACCGAGGATGACTTTGGACTTAACTCTGAATACTTTATTTAAATTAAAATCACCTTGCACGCTAAATTCATTTTCCCCTTTCCTTACAACGTGGCGGTCTCCAGATGAGAAATAGCTCTTACCCATACATAAATAATATACAGCATCTTGCATGTTTGTTTTACCACTACCATTGTTACCTAATAGGATATTCATCTTATCATGAAAATCCATTTTTATCTCTGAATAATTGCGATAATTATAGAGACGGATATTTTGAATATGCAAAAAATCTATTGAATCCACTATTCGTGTTTAAAGTTCTACTTAGCTTTTCGTATTAATCCTTCAAAAAATGTACATTTGCGCAAGTTAAAGAAGTCTTTTATTTCAAAGAGTAAAAAGCCTTTATTCATTTAACTATTTTTATACTTAGAAAACCATTTTAGAAGTAAACTATCAATCATGGCAGGCACAACAGCTAAGAAAACAAAAACAGTCAAAAAGTCTACTACCAAGCCTAAGTACAGCAAGGAGACTTATTTGAGTTGGTATACTATAATGTTACGAATCCGAAAATTTGAGGAAGCGACTCTAAAAGCGTATTCTCAACAAAAAATCAGAGGATTTTGTCATGTATATATAGGTCAAGAGGCAATCGCTGCAGGTCTAGTATCTGCGTTGACTAAAGATGATAAAATTGTAACTGCTTATAGACAGCATGGTATCGCACTATCAAGAGGTATGGATAGTAACTCTTGTATGGCCGAGTTGTTTGGTAAAGAGACCGGTTGTGTTAAAGGTAAAGGTGGATCAATGCACTTTTTTAGTGCTGAGCACAATTACTTTGGTGGTAATGGTATCGTTGGAGCTCAGATTCCAATAGGTACAGGTATCGCATTTGCAGAGCAATATAGAGGAACTAAAAACCTATGTGTAGCAATGTTTGGTGATGGTGCTGCAAGACAAGGTGCTTTGTATGAGTCATTCAACATGGCCATGACATGGAATATACCTGTATTATACATTTGTGAAAACAATGGATATGCAATGGGTACATCTGTAAAGCGTACATCTAATGTAGATGAACTATATAAAATAGGAAGTGCTTTTGATATGTCAAGTGAGGCGGTCGATGGTATGAGTCCTGAGTCAGTACATGAAGGTCTAGAGAGAGCTGCAAAGCATATCAGAGCCGGAAAAGGTCCTTACTTCTTAGAGATCAATACGTACAGATACAGAGGACATAGTGTAAGCGATCCTGGTAAATATAGAACTAAGGATGAACTTAACGCCTATAAAGAACTAGATCCTATCGTGATCACTGAGAATAAAATTCTCGACAATAAAATCGCAAGTCAGAAAGAAATAGATGCTATAAAAGCTGATGTTGTAAAAGAAATAGCTGCGGCTGTAGAATTTGCAGAGAACTCTGATTTTCCAGTAGGATCTGATCTATATGAAGATAACTACGTACAGAAGGATTACCCATTCTTAACATAGAGATAAATTGTAATATCAGACCATTTGCAAATACATGATATATACATAAGCTAGTATATATATAATTTACTTACATTTGCGTCCGATTAAGAAAATAGTAACATGGCTAAAAGAAAGTTTAATAACAAGCAAGAGGAAGAAACTCTCATCGATTTAGTGGAAGCTAAAGACAGTGCTCAGGATTTTTTCGAAAAGAATCAAAATTTAATAATTGGTGTTGTAGCAGGATTGTGCTTACTCATTGGTGGTTATTTCATTTATAAGTTCTTAGTAAAAGAACCTGCAGAGAAAGCAGCAATGAATGCTTTATATAAAGCAGAATCACAGTTTGCACAAGATTCATTTGCAGTTGCATTGGACAACCCAGGAGATGGATATGAAGGATTCTTGGATATTATAGATAACTATGGTAGCTCAAGAGCAGGTAACTTAGCTAAGTATTATGCTGGTATCAGTTACTTAAATTTAGGTAATTTTGAAGCTGCTTCTGAATATTTAAATGATTTTAGTCCTGCCGGAAAAGTGACTCCTATCATGAAGTTTGGTGCTCTAGGAGATGCTCAATCTGAATTAGGAAACTTTGATAAAGCATTAAGTAGTTACAAAAAAGCTGCATTTAATACTGAGAATAACTTCTTAGGTCCATATTATTTAAAGAAATATGGAATGTTAAGTGAGAAACAAGGTAACAAAGGAGAAGCTGCAAAAGCATACTCAAAAATCAAAACTGACTACCCTCTTTCAACAGAGGCTATCACAATAGATAAATTTATCACAAGAGCTAGTTAAACAAACTGCTCTGATTAAGAGTTAAAAGGGTAATGTTTGTAATAAGCATTACCCTTTTTTTATTGTAAAAAATATAAAATATGTCTAGCGCCGATCAGAGTTTATCACATGCATTGCAAACAGAGTTGCCTTCTGGAAAGGATAAAACATTTGCAATAATCGTAGCCGAATGGAATCATGATATCACATCATCACTTGCACAAGCTTGTAAGCAGACATTAATGGATAATGATGTAGCAGAAAATGACATAGATGTATTCTGGATACCTGGAGCATTTGAGTTGCCATCAGCAGCCAAACTTATAAATACCAAGCATGATCCTGATGCTCTGATATGTATCGGATGTGTTATTACTGGAGAGACCAAGCATGACGAATACATAAGTAGTGCTGTAGCTAGTGGTATCATGTCATTGAGTATTGGTCTTAATAAGCCTGTTATTTTTGGTCTATTGACTCCAAGAGACAATCAACAAGCCATAGACAGAGCTGGTGGAAAACATGGAAACAAAGGTGTAGAAGCTGCTGCAACAGCCTTAAAGATGTTAAACCTTCAAGCATCGCTTGATGGTAATAAAAAGAAAATAGGATTTTAGCATGTTGAAAGTACATACAATAGAGCAAGGTAAATTCAAATTGGACGGAGGAGCAATGTTTGGCGTAGTGCCTAAGAGTATGTGGCAACGACTCAACACTCCCGATGACAACAATATGTGTACTTGGTCTATGCGATCTTTATTGATCCACGATGGCGATCGGGTCATCCTTGTAGATACAGGTATCGGTAGCAAGCAAGATGCTAAATTTAGATCCCATTTTGAGCCTTTCGGCGAAGAATTGTATATAAGTGACCTACAGGCTCTTGGATATAAACCAGAGGATATTACTGATGTACTATTGACTCATTTGCAT
>CALDEO010000314.1 GCA_937942465.1 uncultured Saprospiraceae bacterium | reverse complement strand
GTTTCTACGTAGTCCATCTAACACAGATTCGATGCTAAACTCTTTTTCCTCAAGGTTGACTTTGCCAGCCATGATCTTGTTGAAGTCTAGTATGTCGTTGATCAGGTGCAATAGATGTTCACCAGAAAACTTGAGTGCATGTAGGTTTTCTGATTGCTCCTGCATGTGCTCCTCCAAGATCATTATATTGGTCAAGCCAATGATACTGTTAAGGGGAGTCCTGATCTCATGAGACATGATATTGAGGAAATGAGATTTTGATTCGTTGGCTGCTTCTGCTGTCTCTTTTGCAATTTGCAGAGCAATTTCTGTTTCTTTGATAGTAGTAACATCTACAAATGATCCAATAGTACCCGTTGCGTTACCATCTTCATCAAATGTATATTGGAATGTAACCTCTATCCACTTATGTTTTTCGGCTAGAGTAACTAGCTGCATAATATGGGTAAATTGCCCAATACGGCCACTGTTTTTAATGAAATCTTGAACAGCAGCAATACTCGAACTGTCAATATGGTTGAAAAAATCGGCAAAACTTTTTCCAAGCGAGTCTTTGACAGGTATCCCTACCATGTCTTCCCAAGCACTATTCAAGAAAGTGTATAAACCATCCGTATCAGTCTGAAAAATTACATTCTGAACATTATTAATGACTAATTCAAGTTGTTTTTTAGTCTCTTTAACTTCGGAGTTTTTCTGTACTACATCAGATTTTAAGGACTGATTGAGCTTGTAGAGCTCTTTAGAACTTATTTCTAATATTTTCTCCAGACGTTGATAATCTTCATCTGCTCCTTTATAAGCTTGATCAACTTGATTTAAAAATACTTCAAACTTTTCTTGCTCAGCAAAGTTAAAATTGGCCTTGCTGAGTTGCCTTTTTAGCAGTCTATGTCTATCGGTACTACTCATTCTGATAAAGTAGTTATTGTCATTGTCTGGTTGTGCAATTGACATGGAGAAAATTCGCCGAAAGGTGCAATCTCGCCATATGAGTAAAATCCAGTTATTGCAGAGCTAGGTCCGACAACATTACGTACAGCTTCTATTTCTTCTTCTACCAGCTGCTTGAGTACAAGACGTCTACCTACACAACTGATCAGTATAGATAGTTGTGGGTTTTCTGGTAGTATTTGTTTAGTAATTTTAGCACTATCTTCTGCACCATCAATAAGTCTGTCGATATTGGCTTTCATCATTCGTACATAACTATTTGTTGGGATTGAACCTGCAAATGTTAGACTTTGATCTTCCTCGCTTACCGCTAATATAGTACGTACTACCGGTTCTTCACTTTCTTTATGTCTAAGGTTCAATGGGAAACGCAAGCCACTTGCTGGCAAATCCTTAGAAGCTTCTCCAAGGAACGACTTATAGACCTCTAGTGCAGGTCTGCCATCTAGCTCGTATAAGATATTATCAGTAGACTTGGTGACGAGGCGTTCGATACCGAAAGAATCCCATCCTCCTTTAGATCCAAATCCTACTTTAAGATCATCACTATAGAGACCGATTGCCACAATCTTGTGTGGACCTACTCCAGTATCAGATATTACAAACGTAGATTCGAAATCATATCCTCCACCCGCAAGACCACCAGTGATACTGAGTTTGTCAAATACAGATGTAAGTCCTTCTACTATTTTGGCACCATTGACTTTGATACCGTCACTGAATACAAATAAATGCTTCAGTCTATCTTTTTCAAATTTATTAGCTAATTCTACAGCTACTTCATGGCTCTTAGTCATATCATCAATAAATACTTCATTGGATACAACCGTAGTTTTGTTAAATTCTATAGCCGTGATTACAGCACTGTGATCACTTACAAAGACATCATGTATCTCTCCTGCTGTAGAGCAACCTGCAATAACAGCATCCGGAAACTGAGATTTCATCTTAGTTACAAGTACTTCAGGGTTTTCGAAAGTCGGTGAGATAAACACTAAAAGTAAAGTAGGATTAAGTGGTAGTTTGATAGCATCGCCATCATACTTTATGTTAAATACCTTTTGGTACACATTCATAAACAACAAATTTTATTGAGATCCTCGCACGCCAACAACAACTTTAAGGGATCTACCAGTCCTTAATTAAAGTACTAAGTTAGTTCAAATTGTCATATATAAACTATTAGTAATGCATATTTGATAAGTAGATGACACAATAACAAATTGCAGTTCTTTCCTAAAAATGGATATTTGAATATATTAATTGCTTAAATTTGCACCAATGCAAGAAAGAATTAACCTCGAACACTTCCTATCTTTTTTTCCTGAGATAGACCTACCTATTATACTTTCAGAAGAATATGTAGACGATTTTAGTAGAAATAATACCCCACTTAATCCATCAGCTATATACGACTGGATCGCAACGTGGGAGGGAGGTCTAGACGATATAACAGAGTACGTCCCGTGCTTCAAAATAAAGGAGACTGCTGACATACATGCAATTATTTACTGGAAAGCGGGGTTAATGACATATGAGTACGTGTTAGTCACACTAGATCTGACTGGCGAAATGATCGAACGAAAAGTGATCGCAAGTACTCTAGTAGATGGTGATATTATAAAAAAATCTGTCGCCACCATAGACCCTGACTGGATTATTCATATTGTCGCTGGAGCAAATAAAGCCGAATCGATAGAGTACAATGCCGACCAAAGTCAAGCATTCAACATGGAACTCCTGTCAGATGGTCAAATTATTTTTAACTTAGAAGAACACAAATATTGAAACAAAGAAGATCAAGCAATGGCTCAAAGAAGCTATCAGCAAAATTCTTAAAAAAAGAGATTTTAAAACTATTTTTAAGAGAACCAAAAACGAGGTACGACGCAAGACAAATACAAAATAAACTTAGGGTAAAGAACACTAAAGATTCTATCGCTTCTGCGATCAAAGAACTAGGCAATGAGGGTACACTTATCCATGTTAAAGATGGTAGGTACAGATTAAATCCAAAAGAAAAAGCGAATCTGCTCAGTAGAAGAGGTAAATCCAAAAATACTCTAGAGGGTAAAGTAGATATGACTCGTAGTGGAGCTGCGTACGTACTTATAGATGGTAAAGACGATGATGTCTATGTGCCAGCCAAGTTCACGATGACAGCTATGAATGGCGATATCGTCAAAGTAGAGTTGGGTACCGATAGGAATCGTAGAAAACCAGAAGGAAGAATCGTAGAGATCGTAAAAAGATCCATTGAGCAAGTCGTAGGTAGAGTCATTCTAGAAAACAAATATGCTGTAGTACATACTTCATACAGAAGTAGTGTTGCAGAAGTATATGTCAAAAAAGAGCACCTTGGTAAGGCGCAAGACAATGACTACGTACTGGTAGAAATAACAGAATGGTCCAAGTCGCAAAATAAAGCAGTATGGGGTCGCGTGATGAATGTACTCGAAGAGCACAACCCATCGGAGATCGCTATGAATACAATCTTGATCAATAGTGGTTTCAATCTACAGTTTCCTAAAGATGTACTTGCTGAAAGTGAGGCTATCGATGCAGGATTTAACGAAGAGGAGATCGCTAAAAGAAAAGACTTTAGACCGATAACGACATTTACGATTGATCCAGATACAGCCAAGGATTTTGATGATGCCCTATCGATAGAGGTATTGGATAATCATGATATTCGTATCGGTGTACATATTGCAGATGTAACACATTATTTACAACCTGGCAGTGCATTGGATAAAGAAGCACTTCATCGATCAACATCTGTATATCTCGTCGATCGAGTGATACCGATGCTACCAGAGAAGTTGAGTAACAATCTTTGTTCGCTCATGCCAGAGGTAGATCGATATACATTCTCAGCAACATTTACATTCAATCAAGATCTCAAGATCGTAGATGAGTGGTTTGGTAAGGGGATTATCCATTCGGATAAGAGATTTGCATACGAAGATGCACAAGAGGTCATGGATAATGGCTCGGGTATATACTACGATGAGCTCATGACGATGAATAAAATAGCCCATCATTTGCGTAAAGCAAGATATCGAAATGGTGCCATCGCATTTGAGTCAGAGGAAGTGAAGTTTAAACTAGATGAACAAAATCGTCCGATCGGAGTCTACGTCAAAGAGAGAAAGGATACCCACTTGATGATTGAAGATTTTATGCTTCTCGCAAATAAGAGAGTAGCAATGTTTATCAATAAGAAAGCCCAAGGTCAAGAGATACCTTATATCTACCGTACGCATGACGAACCCAATATGGAGAAACTTGCAGATTTTGTAAAGTTTGCATCCGAGATGGGTTTCAAAATGGATATCTCTACACCAAAGCAATTGGCTAAGTCATTTGAGAAGTTATCAAAAGCAGCCAAAAACGATGATGTACTCAAGATGCTAGAGCCACTTGCTATACGTACGATGTCTAAAGCGGAATAT
Organism: uncultured Saprospiraceae bacterium; assembly: GCA_937942465.1. Lineage (GTDB taxonomy): Bacteria > Bacteroidota > Bacteroidia > Chitinophagales > Saprospiraceae > JAHDGW01. The sequence continues at coordinate 485 of CALDEO010000314.1, read as the reverse complement.
AGCACAGATAATATCGGACACTACGGACTGGCTTTTGAATTTTATAGTCACTTTACCTCACCAATACGTAGATACAGTGATGTGATCGCTCACCGGTTGTTATTCGAAAATCTAGGAAGTGCATACCGAACAGATAAAGATAAGTTGCAAGAAAAATGTACCCATATCTCTCAGATGGAACGCAAGGCGATGAAAGCCGAACGAGAGTCTATCAAGTTTAAGCAAGTAGAATTTTTGGCAGATAAAATCGGTAAAATACTACCAGGTAAAGTGTCAGGGTTTTTGGATAGAGGTATATTCGTAGAGCTCGTTGAGAGTAAAGCGGAAGGTCTTGTAGGATTCGATCAATTTGATGAATCATATACCGTAGCTCAATCTAAACTTAAAGCAGTCGGCAATAGATCAGGCCATGAGATCAAGATGGGATCACTAGTCAATGTAGAGATATTAGAGACCAACCTAGAGTTGATCCAGATCGATATGAA
>CALDEO010000313.1 GCA_937942465.1 uncultured Saprospiraceae bacterium | reverse complement strand
TTTGCAATCCGTATGGGCTTATTCGACATCATATTCTCAAGAAGAGATCCGCTAGAGGCAGAACCTTCAATCGTGTTTGGAAGATTTACAGATTCTTTCAAGCCATCTCATAAGTATGACTCATGGGATGAATCTATAAAGTTATATGAGGGGGATTTATTCCTGAATAGCTTTAAGGCATTCTTAGAATATCTTAAAAGTGATACTCATGACAACGTAAGATACACGGAGAAAGAGGGAGCCATTAACTTTTCCATTTTTCAAGGATCTAAGAAGATGGAAGGTAGATTTGATCACAAGGAGTTATTTGTTGAAGCCAAGATAGCTAAGACACAGGCTCTTCACGTGGGATTCATGCGTAGGTTGATTGAGGATAATTACTTACTCAAGTATTGCCGATACGCATTGGATGAAGATGATAATATAACGATCGTATTTAATTCATTTGCGCATGACGCATCTCCTTATAAGTTGTACTATGCTTTTAAAGAGTTGGCTATACATGCTGATAAGTTGGATGATGTGCTTGTGGATGAGTTTGATGACTTAGATGTGATCAACGTTGGTCATGTAAGGAAGATCCCAAAAGAGGAAAAGGCAACGAAATCTAAGTTCTTACTAGAGAGTATAGATGAAGTGCTGAATCATATCAAAACGACCAAACTCGATGTACATCAGTATCCTGGTGCGGTCTCGTTTTCGTTATTAGCATTGAGTTATCGACTTGATTACTTTATCAAGCCTGAAGGTTTTGTGATGGAGAAGCTAGAGTCGATTCACAATGGATTTTTTAGAAGTAAAGAGAGTGAGGCTTACGCCAAAAATAATAACATGATCAAACTCTTTGAAGAGATCATGCAACGAGACGTTCAAGATATTGAAGATGAAATGTACGAGGTGCTGTCGTCATTTGGGGTGACTTCACCGGTGTCACAAAAGCAATTGTCGGAGTTTATTATGTCAGAGTTGCCACATATGGACTGGTACTTAAGTCAAGGTTATCATGTATTTGCGCAAGCGATACCTGACTACATTGTTGGATATGCTTTGTTTAATTACGGAATGAGTAAGCCTGCATCGGATTATTTCCATTTGTACTATGAGATTCTATATTCTGAGTTTTTTGATTCGTTAGGATTTAAGTCATATAGAGGTAAAGACCAAGAGTTGTTGTCAAAGAAAATAAAGAAAAGTATTCAGAAAATTGCAGTTAAGAACTCTGAGCTTTACGCAAATATAGAACCTAACTTAGGATTGATAGATTATAGCAATGATATTGCATTTGCTACAAGTTATTTATCGATGATTGCATCTCTAGACCTAGGAAGGACCGACCATAAAGAAGTAAGCTAATGAAGTTTAGGGATAGCCAACATATAATAGAATACTATAAGAAGACTGTGCTGCAGATTGCAACCCCATTTAGTACAGGTACTGGGTTTTACTCTTCTAAATTTAATGTAATCATCACAAATGAACATGTAGTCAGGGACAATAGGAGAGTCGTTGTGAAGGGAAAGGGATTTGGCAAGTATATGGCAGAGGTATTGTACTTGGATACGATATATGATATTGCTTTGTTGAGTCCACCTGCAGATCATAAGATGCCACAACTGTCTATGAACTCAGAGAAACTGCCACTGGTTGGAGATCAAGTGATTGCAGTGGGTCATCCATTTGGGTTAAAATATACAGCCACTTCAGGTGTGGTATCTAGTATGGAGCACATACAGGAGGACGTACCTTATATACAACACGATGCGGCGCTTAATCCTGGTAACAGTGGGGGACCGCTTATCAATGCTAAAGGAGAGGTGATCGGCATTAATACGTTTATTATTAAAAACGGTAATAATATAGGTTTTTCATTGCCACTGTCTTATCTCACCGAGACCCTAGCGTCTTACCATCCAGAGCGAGACGGTCTAGCAATACGATGCGACTCATGTCGTCATGTGATATTAGATACACCAGAGAATAATCGATATTGCCCCAACTGTGGTACTAGAGTACACCCAATAAGTAAAATAGAGGTGTATGAACCAAGTGGGATATCTAAGACTATTGAAGCCCTGTTAGCAGTGTTGGATTACAAGCCTGAATTGTGTAGAAGAGGTGTAAATCACTGGCAAGTATCAAGAGGAAGTGCCCAGATAAAGATTGCATATCACGAAAAAACAGGATTAATACTGGCAGATGCACATATTTGCTACTTGCCGAAAGAAAATCTTAAGGAACTTTATAAGTATTTGCTAAAAGAAAATTATACCCTCTCAGGATTGACTTTTTCTGTTCAAAACTCGAATATCATTATTTCACTGCTGATGTATGATCAATACATTAATAGCCTCAGTACTAGGGTGTTATTCGATCAATTGATGGAGGCTGCAGATAAGTATGATAACATATTAGAGGATACTTTTGGTGCAAAAATCAAGGAAATTCGTTCTTAAAGATCAATCATATTTTGTTTTTGTTTAATGTAAAAAGTAACACTTTTATGTTAAATCGTTTTTTTTGGAGGGAAGTCGTGCCTAAAAGTTTATTAATTATTCTAATTTTAAAGTTCAAGCATAGAAAATCTATGTTCGTTACCCTAACCCGTAGAATTGATTCTTAGTATGAAAAATTTTCGATACGTTCTCTTATTCCTGACAATGTCAGCTTTCAGTTTTCAATTAGCTGCTCAGGATATACACTTCTCTCAGTTTTATATGTCACCACTTAATCTTAATCCTGCATTGACAGGTGTGAACAATTGTAAAACAAGATTAGTAGCTAACTATAGAAATCAATGGGCTAGTGTCCTTGGATCTAATGCTTACAACACATACTCTGTCAGTTATGATCAGAAGGTTGCAGTAGGTAGAGAAGATTACTTCGGTATCGGTGGATCACTCTGGGGAGATAGCGCAGGGGAGTCAAGATTTGGTTCTACTCAAGGTAGATTATCATTTTCTTACAGTAAGAAAATCGGTGGTTACCGTAAAAGTGCAAAGTACTTAGTAGTAGGTGCTGATGCTGGTATCACTCAACGTAAAGTAAGATCAGGTGATCTTAGGTGGGGTACACAGCATGACGGTAATGGAGGATTTGATGGAACTCTTAATACTGGTGAAACAATTAGCGATTTTGATTTCTTATATGCTGATGTATCAGCAGGGATTTTATTTTTCAACGTTATTGATGATAGAAACAACTGGTACGCAGGACTTGCAATATCACACTTAAATCAGCCGAATGTTTCATTCTTCGCTGATGAAGATGTAACATTATATTCTAAGAATACTTTTCATGCTGGAGCTCAGTTTGAAATCTCAAGAGATATCAGCTTATTGCCTGCAGTTGTATTGTTCTTTCAAGGACAACAAAGAGAGTATAACTTAGGTACAAGCCTTAGATTTGATATTGGTACTAGATCTAATCCTCAATCATGGCAGGTAGGAGCTTGGTTTAGAGCAGGTACTCAACAAAATGATCGTAACGATGATGGTACACTAGGTGATGGTGGTGGAGGTTTCCATGCAGATGCATTCATTCTATCTACAAGATTTAATTACGATAAGTTTGGTATTGGATTTAGTTATGATTCAACAATCTCTGATCTACGAACAGGAGGTAATGCTGTGGGTTCTTTCGAATTCTCACTAAACTACTTTATCTGTGGTCCTGAAAAGAGAGCTGTATACTGTCCAAGATTCTAATTGTCTTAAGACCGAAACCAATAAGTTAACATTCAATAAGATTATCAGTAGAAGTGTCGAGTTTACATGAACTCTATTCATAAAATAGTATCTTTTATTGATTAATTAGTTGGGTGTCTCTGTAAAACAAACGGTGTTTATTAGTTAACAACATTAGAACTTCCATTCCATGTTTGGTAATAAAAAAGAATCAAGTAATACATCAGCATCCACAAGTAGCAACAGCTCAACAGGAGGAACTAATAGTTTAGTTCAAGGCACTACAATAGAAGGTGTACTTAATGCTGGTAGTGATATTAGGATAGATGGTCACCTCAACGGTAAGTTGATATGTACTGGAAGATTGATTGTAGGTACTACAGGTGTTATCGATGGGGAGGTAGAATGTCAAAATGCAATCATAGAAGGAAAGTTTACGGGAAAATTATCAGTTAAAGAATTATTGAATATCAAAGAAACTGCTAATGTTAGTGGTGATATAAGTACTGGTAAATTACTAGTGCAAGCAGGTGCAATGTTCAATGTGAATTGTGATATGGGTGGTCAGAAGATTAAGAGTATGAAAGAAGCTCAAAGAACCGCTTAGTATTGAATGTTAACGTGAGTTGATGACTTACCTTTAAATTTGATTGAGTTCTAACGGTCGTAAACTGACTTTTCGATAGTCGATTAATCTTGGTTAGACATCTCGTTAAAAGTTACATTATTTATGGATTTCAATAAGCCATTATGATCGAGAAACCAAAGAAAAAACGAAAAAGTGGCAATAGCTACTTAAAGTATTCGGGCCTTGGTTTCCAGATGGTTGCTATTATAATGGCTGCTTTGTGGCTTGGTAGCAAAATTGATACGAAGTTCAATTTCGATCCTCCATATTTTACAATACTATTTATTCTAGTGGCTTTTGGTTTATTTATGACCAAGCTTGTTGTTGATCTCTCAAAAGAAGATAAATGAGTCTTAATAAATTCATTTTTTTATGGCTTGCCACCATCTTTATATC
>CALDEO010000312.1 GCA_937942465.1 uncultured Saprospiraceae bacterium | reverse complement strand
GAATTGCTGAGAAAGCATACTAAATATGTCAGAAGGACAAAATAAGAAAACTACAATTTCAAAATTTAGTGCCGTAAAGTGGATTTACCAGCACCTGACATTCGTATGCTTCCTCATGATGCTCGGAGTTCTTTACATTGCAAATGTGCATTCTGTAGAGAAGAAACTCCGAAAAGCTCAATATTTAAAAGTTGAAATAAAAGAGTTGAATTACAACTATATGAACATCAAAAATGAGATAGTTCATAAGGGTACAAGGACTCAAGTGGCGGAGAGAGTAAGTGATGTTGGGTTGAAGTCTGACGGTAAAGATTTGAATAAAATCACAGTCAGAAAAGAAAAGTCAGGAGCTCATGAATAGAAAGAATGAGCTTTTAGTAAGAGCATATATGGTATTAGTCGCCTTCGGTGTGATGGCGGTTATCGTTATGGTTCGACTTGTTAATGTCAATGTTGTCGAAGGAGACAAGTGGCGTAAGCGAGCAGGTAAAAATTTAAAATTTCAGCAAATTGAAGCTGATAGAGGTAATATATATGCAGAGGATGGAAATCTTCTTGCTGCCTCAGATATGTTCTTTGAAATACGAATGGATATGTCAACAGCATCTAGTAAGGTGTTTGCGACAGGGATAGATAGTCTATCTTATTTGATCTCGAAACACTTAAATAGTTCGAAGTCGCCGTCAGAGTGGAAAGCACTATTGTCGAAAGCCAGGAATGATTATTTTAAGTTTAAAAAGCCAGGTACACGTAATATTTTTATTGCTAAAAACCTGAATTATGAGCAACGAGATCGAGCTAAGAGTTTTCCAATTTTTAGATTGGCAAGTACTAAAGGAGGTATTATTATTAATAAAACTTCAAAACGTACAAAGCCATTTAAGCAACTAGCAGCAAGAACGATCGGAATGGATCGTGAAAATGCAAGTAAAATAGGATTGGAAGGGTATTATGATAAGTTCTTAAGGGGTCAGACCAGTAAGAGGCTTATGAAAAATGTCGGTCGTGGCAATTGGATACCAGTTTACGATCCGTCAGAATACGAGACTAAAAGAGGTAGTGATATATACACAACATTGGATATGGAAATCCAAGACATTGTACACTATGAGTTACTTAAAATGACTGAAAAGCAAAAGGCTCAAGGAGCTTGCGCAGTAGTTATGGAAGTGGAGACAGGTGCTATCAAAGCAATCTCTAACTTAACTCAAACCAAAAGTGGACATTACGCAGAGAGCTATAATCATGCTGTCGGTCGATCTTCAGAGCCTGGCTCTACCTTTAAAATGGTATCTGCTTTAGCATTGTTGGAAAGTAATAACGTACCGTTGGATGAGTTAGTAAGAGTAGATGGTGGTAAGAAGAAATTTTATGATCTTACAATGTATGATTCGCATCTGCATAAGAAGACTTGGATGAGTTTTCAAGCTGTTATCGAGCAGTCATCTAATGTAGGTATCGCATCACTTGCTGATAAGTATTACAAGGGATTAGAGGGTAAAAAGAAGTATTCGGGATTACTCGATCAGTTTGGTATCAAAGATCTCACGAGAGTAGAGATACATGGAGAACCATTGCCGATTGTAAAGGATCCAGTAAAAAACAAAACTACATGGTATGGTACAACCTTGCCATGGATGGCTCACGGATATGAAGTTTCATTGACTCCGTTACAGACTTTAGGATTTTATAACGCTGTCGCAAATGATGGTGTATATATGAAACCTTACTTAGTCAAAGAGATTGGACATGAAGCAGAGTTGGTTAAAAAGATTGATCCTAAAGTAGCTAGAGATCGCATCGCATCTGCTAAGAATATTGAAAAGCTTCAATACTTGATGGATGAGGTAGTGCAGAAAGGTACTGGTGGTAGTGTTAAGTCAGAAACAGTAAGAATAGCTGGTAAGACAGGTACGGCAAGAGTAAATTATACGAAACAACAAGAACGGAAAAAATACAATGCTTCGTTCGCAGGATATTTTCCAGCGGATAAGCCTAAATACTCAATGATCGTAATGTTTTATGATCCTAAGTTGGGGTATTACGGTGGGTCAGTAGCAGGGCCAGTTTTTAAGAATATCGCAGAAGGTATTTATCATGTCAAGAAAGAAATGATTACGGCGGTCAATCAAGACATGGCAGTAATAGAAGATAAGAAAATGCCTAAAAAGCATTCAGGATATGCAGAAGACTATGGCAGATTGTTGTCATACATCGGCATAGATAATAAGAAAGAGTCCAAGAGTAAGTGGGTGGAGTTAAGTCCATCAAAAAATAGCGTTGCAATAAGCAAGAAGTCTATTAAATCTGAAATAGTACCAGATGTCACAGGTATGGGATTGCGAGATGCAGTCTATGTACTTGAGAATATGGGAATGGAAGTCGATATACATGGTGTGGGTAAAGTCACTCGCCAGAGTATCAAGCCTGGAGCTAAAATCGACGAAAACGAAATTGAATTATACTTAAACTAATAGGAATTGAATTCCAAAAAGTTATTTGAAATATTACCGAGTGATGCTCGAATAAAAGTGATCGGAGATCAGCAGCAACGTGTTGTTGGTTTGACTCAGGACTCAAGATATGTCAATGAAGGCGATGCCTTTATAGCAATCAAAGGTCTGCAAGTAGATGGTCATGATTATATCGAGAAAGCAATTGAGCAAGGAGCTAAAGTTATTTTTTGTAGCGAGATGCCAGAGCATGTGCAGAGTCAGATCTCATATGTTGTGTGGGTCGATGCTCAGAAAAGCCTAGCAGACTTGGCTACGAAATTTTATGATGATCCGAGTAGATCAGTGAAACTAGTAGGAGTCACAGGTACCAATGGTAAGAGTACGATTGTAGTTCTTTTATATCAGCTATTTGCTGAGATGGGATACAAGGCAGGATTGATTTCGACGATCAAGTATTGTTTTGGATCACATGAAGAAGTTGCAAGTCATACCACACCAGATGTACTTAAGTTGAATCAATTGTTGAGTCAGATGCGAGATGCAGGTTGTGAATATGTCTTTATGGAAGTCAGTTCGCATGGTATAGCGCAGGGTAGGATAGATGGATTAGATTTTGATATCGCCGTCTTTACCAATCTTTCTCAAGATCACTTGGACTATCATAAGACATACAAAGAGTATGTCTATACTAAGAAGAAGTTCTTTGACATATTACCTGCAAAAGCAGCAGCCTTGATCAATATTGATGATAAGCAAGCTAGTGTAATGGTTCAGAATTCTAAAGCAAAACAAATGAGTTATGCTTTACGAACATTGGCCGATTACAAAGCAAGAATATTATCGAATCAGATCGAAGGGTTGCATCTCAAGATCAATGATCGAGAGGTTTTTACAAGGCTGAGAGGAGTGTACAATGCTTACAATTTGTTGGCAGTCTACGGAGTAGCTGACATATTTGAGTTGGACACAGATCAAATATTGCAAGCAATAAGCAATATCTCAGGCGCAGAAGGAAGATTTGAAGTGATTTATAATCCTAAAACTCGAAAGAGTGGGATCGTCGATTATGCTCACACTCCAGATGCTGTAGAAAACCTGTTGAAAAATGTAATCGAGATGAAATCTCCTCAATCAAAACTGATAACCATTCTAGGTTGTGGTGGAGATCGAGACAAAGGCAAACGACCGATTATGGCCAAGATCGCCGCTAATTATAGTGATATTTTCATTATGACGAGTGACAATCCTAGGACAGAAAATCCAGAAGCAATCTTAGACGATATGCAAGTTGGATTGGATGGATCAGAAGAGGTTTTACGTATTTCCGATCGCCGACAAGCGATCAAGACAGCAGTGATGCTTTCTAAAGATGGAGATATCATCGTAGTAGCAGGTAAAGGTCATGAAAAATACCAAGACGTCAACGGCAAGAAGTTGCCATTTGACGATAAAGAAATAATAACATCAACCATGTTATAAAGATATTTAAGAGTAGGTTCTATTATCATTCTCAGGTTGGTTTTAACAGTTGCAGTTGGCAAAATTGCCGAATAACGATTCGGAATGCCTCCTGCGCTGTTATTTTAAAAGAATTATACCACTTACGGTTTATGATGTCTCAAGATTTTTGAGATTTATATAAAATGATTCGAGGCGTAAAACGCAGTAATAGCCGTAGCTATTGCGAGTATTTATAACGAAGAAGCATGAAGTATAAACTCTAAAATATGGGACGATTATGATCGTAATTGGTACAAGCGAAGCAGAAAGATGTTATATCATTTGTTTGAATTTTTGGAAAAAGAGTACAATCTGCCAGGTGCAGGTTTGTTTCAATATATAACATTCCGCTCTGGAATTGCTATCATATTATCATTGATAATATCGATCGTTTTCGGGAGTAGAATAATACGTTCTTTGAATAGATTGCAAGTAGGAGAGAGTATCAGAGACTTAGGTCTGACTGGTCAGCAAGAGAAAGCAGGTACCCCCACGATGGGCGGTTTTATCATACTTCTTGCTACGCTAGTACCTTGTTTACTGTTGTCAAAACTCGATAATGTATACGTCATACTTCTGATCGTTTCGACAGCCTGGATGGCTTCGATCGGATTTGTGGATGATTACATTAAGGTCTTCAAGAAGAATAAAGACGGTCTCCATGGTAAATTCAAAATCATGGGACAAGTTGGGTTGGGCCTTTTAATAGGTGTGACCATGTTCTTTCACGAGGATGTTGTTATTCGAGTACCTCTAGAGCAAGCATTAGCTGACGGATTGACGATTATCGATCAATTTGAGGCACGCATCTCAAGTGTCAATGCACAAGCATCAACTCAAATGATGGCTTATGTCAAAAGCACTTGGACAAATTTTCCTTTTCTCAAAGAGGGAGAGTTTGATTATGCGACATTGCTTTGGTTTTTAGGGGATAATGCATCTAATTTCGCTTGGATTGTGTTTATACCGATCGTGATATTTATTATCACCGCGGTATCAAACGGTAGCAATCTTACAGATGGGATTGATGGATTGGCAGCCGGTACATCCGCTATTATTGTCGCTGTCCTAGCGCTTATAGCATACGTATCAGAAAACACGATTATCTCAGATTACCTCAGTATTTATTACATTCCCGGTGCCGCAGAGATGACGGTATTTGCCTCCTGTTTCTTAGGAGGTTGCATTGGCTTTCTTTGGTACAACTCGTACCCAGCCAAGGTTTTTATGGGAGATACTGGGAGTTTGATGATAGGAGGTATTATTGGAGCCATGGCGATACTCTTACGTAAAGAATTTTTAATACCTATTCTATGCGGAGTATTCTTTGTAGAGACCGTATCTGTAATGTTGCAGGTCAGTTACTTCAAGTATACCAAGCGACAGACTGGAGTAGGTAAGAGGATATTCTTGATGTCACCACTACACCACCATTATCAGAAGCTAGGGATGCATGAGTCCAAGATTGTTGTACGGTTTTGGATCATAGGTATCATTTTGGCCATTTTTACGATTATCTCATTTAAGATCAGATAATATATGAATGTCGCGATACTAGGAGCTGGAGAGAGTGGGATAGGAGCAACATTACTTGCAGTTAAGAATAAGCATCGGGTTTTTGTATCTGAATATGGAATCATTAAAGATTCATATCGACAAGAGCTTGTTGACAATAAGATCGACTTTGAAGAAAGCGGTCACAGTTTTGAAAGATTAGTACAAGCAGACATTATCATTAAAAGCCCTGGTATACCAGAGAAAGCTGCAATCATCCAATATTTGCGTAAAGCAGATAAGCGTATCATATCAGAGATAGAGTATGCAAGTGGATATTGCAATGGACAGATACTGGCAATCACAGGTAGTAATGGTAAGACGACCACATCAAGTCTACTGTATCATATATTGGATACGGCAGGTGTAGATGCCCAGTTAGCTGGGAATATTGGTAATAGCATGGCGAGACAGTTAGCTACACGAGATAGTGCCTATTGGGTATTGGAGTTGAGTAGTTTTCAGTTGGATGATATCCATCAGTTGCAGCCACATGTCGCAGTACTGTTAAATATAACTCCAGATCATTTGGATCGATATGAGTATGATTTTAATAAGTACGCTGCCGCTAAAATGCGAATCTGCAAGAACCAACTAGAAAGAGATTTTCTAGTGTATAACAGTGAAGACGTAAGCATCTTAGCAGCAATGCAAGATCTAAAAATAAAAAGTCAACGGAGACTCATAGCTCCTACGACTCTAAAAAATAAAGTACAGTCAACGGACGATACTTTAAGTTTTGAAATGAATTTGAAAGGAAAGCACAATGTATTTAATGCAGCATGTGCTGTCGAAGTAGCCCGAATTGTAGGAATAGACGAACCAACAATCGCAAAGGCACTCAGTAGTTTTCAATCCATAGAGCATCGACTAGAGATAGTTGCTAGTGTCGATGGAGTGACCTACATCAACGACAGTAAAGCTACGAACGTAGATTCAGTATTCTACGCATTAGATGCTATGGAGGCACCCACAGTGTGGATTGCCGGTGGCACCGATAAGGGCAATGACTATGAAGTTATCAGACATCTGGTAGATCAGCATGTCAAAGCTATTGTCTGTCTAGGAGTAGATAACGAAAAGTTGATTACAGCTTTTTCGACATCTCATAAGACCTATGCAACACAAGATATCGAGGATGCCATCCGACAAGCAGCAGAGTGGACTAGTACAGGAGACGTTGTACTATTATCTCCAGCATGTGCAAGTTTCGATTTATTTAAAAACTACGAAGACCGTGGTCATCAGTTCAAGAATGCAGTGTGGAAACTTATAAAGTAGTCCATTCTTAATTTCGAATTCTGATTATCACAACTCAGTAAATAAACCATTAATAAAAACTCATAATTTGTCCACAGCGGTCCAGTTATATCGTAATCTTAAGGGAGATAAAGCCATCTGGTTGATCTTCATTATATTGAGTCTATTCTCGATACTCGCGGTATATAGTGCTACAGGATTGGAAGCCTATAAATGGCAAAGTGGAAATACGGAGTATTATTTAATTAAGCAATTAGTATTGGTTTCATTGGGTTTTGTGGTTAGCTACATTTGCTATCAGCTTAACTATATACAGTATTCTCGGATAGCTCCGATCTTGATGTTGATCGTGATCCCGCTACTGTTATACACCGGTATATTTGGTGAAGCTACTAACAATGCGAGGCGTTGGTTAAGTATTCCTTTATTAGGGAGTTCATTCCAACCTTCAGATCTAGCCAAGGTCGCTTTGATATTATATGTTGCAAGATCACTTGCTATTAAGCAAGAGTTTATAAAGGATTTTAAGAGTGCATTTGTACCGATTATATTACCAATAGTGGTGGTTTGTGGTTTCATTGCCCCTTCAGATTTATCTACCGCAATGTTATTGTTCACAACTTGTGTATTGATGATGTTTATCGGTAGGATCTCGTTGAAGTACGTAGGCTTACTAGTATTGATGGGAGTTATATTGCTTTCGATACTGGTGATACTAGGGTCGCTGGAGCAGACGGCAGAGTATTTTAGATTGGAGACTTGGATTAGTCGTATTAACAGTGTTGATAATTACCAAGTAGAGCAGTCTAAGATTGCTATCGCAGATGGAGGATGGTTTGGCAAAGGCCCAGGCAATAGTACGCAGCGAAATATATTACCATATGCTTACGCCGATTGTATTTATGCGATCATATGTGAGGAGTATGGCCTGGTCGGAGGTATTGTGATTATCTGTATGTACTTATGGTTATTGCTTAGATGCATCCATATCGTTACAAGATGTCCTAAAGCTTTCGGAGCGATACTAGCGATGGGTTTATGTTTAAATATTGTGATACAGGCTTTCGCCAATATTGCGGTATCTGTTCACCTAGTCCCCGTGACTGGAGTAACCTTGCCCTTGATCAGTAGTGGAGGTACATCCTTGATATTCACGAGTATCTCTATAGGTATTATCCTCAGCGTAAGCAAATATGTAGAGCAAGCAGAATTAGAGAAGATAGAATTAGAGAAACTTGAAGCCGATGCGAGTAGTAATTAGTGGAGGCGGTACAGGCGGACATATATTCCCAGCAATAGCGATTGCTGATGAAATAAAAGAAAAAATACCAAATGCCCAGATCAGCTTCGTAGGAGCACAAGGGCGGATGGAAATGGAAAAAGTCCCGAAAGCGGGATATCCGATAGAAGGTCTGTGGATCAGCGGACTTCAACGGAAATTGACAACTAAAAATATACTATTTCCCATCAAGCTGCTCAGTAGCCTATGGAAAGCCCGATCGATCATCAAGAGAGTCAAACCTCAGATCGTAATAGGTGTAGGAGGATATGCAAGTGGTCCGACGCTATATATGGCGTCTAGGCTCGGTATCCCGACACTTATACAAGAGCAAAACTCTTACCCGGGTATAACCAATAAACTACTAGCTAGTAAAGCGGATAAAATATGCGTAGCATATAAAGGAATGGATCGATTTTTCGATGCAGCAAAACTCGTACATACGGGCAATCCTATCCGCAAAAGCTTGATTCAAATTGATGGTTATTCGACACAATCATATTCGCATTTTGGTTTAAATCAAAATAAGAAAACACTACTGATATTTGGAGGAAGTTTGGGAGCAAGATCACTGAATGAAGCGATCAGAGATAGTTATGATTTAATAGCACAGCAGTCAGATATTAATTTTATCTGGCAAGTAGGCACCCTATACTTTAACGAGTTTAAGGCTACGAAAACTGCGCAACTAGATCATGTCAAAGTATTGCCATTCATCGACAGAATGGACCTCGCGTATCAAGCTGCAGATCTTGCAGTCACGAGAGCAGGAGCTTTGACCATTTCAGAACTATGTCTAGTCGGTCAAGCAGCGATTTTGGTTCCATCCCCCAATGTCTCTGAAGATCATCAGACTAAGAATGCACAATCCTTAGTCGATGAAAATGCAGCAATAATGATTGCTGACAAAAATGCCAACCAACAATTGGCAATTGAAATGATAAAACTCATCAACGATGATGATCGATTGCAACAATTAGCTACTGCGGCCAAGCGTCTCGCTAGACCTAAAGCAACCGAGCAGATCGTCAATGAAATAATGAAAATAACGAAAGCCCAATAAAGAGACTTCTATGAAAGAATGGAAAAAACTTTATTTCGTCGGAATCGGAGGTATCGGCATGAGCGCCTTGGCTAGATACTTTAATGACAAAGGCATCGCTGTTTTTGGATACGATAAAACACAAACAGTCCTTACCAAAATGTTGGAGGACGAAGGGATTGAAATCCATTATGAAGATGATATAACTCTGATCCCAGAGGGTATCGATGCAGTTGTGTATACACCTGCGATACCTGATGATCACAAAGAGTTGCAATGGTTTAAAGATCATGACTATCTCATAATGAAAAGAGCTGCACTACTGGGTAAGCTGAGTGAACATGCCAAAGCAATAGCAGTGGCAGGGACACATGGCAAGACCACGACGAGCTCGATGATATCCCATATTTTGACAAATAGTAGTATCGAACCCAGTTCTATTCTAGGTGGTATACCGACCGCATATGGTACCAATTATATTAAAGGTACGAGCGATTGGTTAGTCACAGAGGCTGATGAGTTTGATCGTTCATTTTTGCACTTGCATCCTCAGATCGGTGTAGTCATGTCTGTAGATCCGGATCATCTGGATATATACGATGACTTCGATTCGATGAAGCAAACATTCGCTGATTATTGTCGGCAGATTAAGCAGGACGGAACATTGATCATACACCAGCATGCATTGACTCAGCTAGAGGATACATTGATTGATTATTTGCGTAAGCAGAATATTGCCATCATCACGATCGGTAGTAACGATGTAGATGTAAAGATCAAGGATGTACGAATACAAGAGGGTAGACAATATTTTTCTTTAGAATACAAAGGAAAGGACTTGGATAACTTCTCATTGAGAATGGCTGGGATACACAATATCGAGAATGCAACAGCTGCAATCATCGTCGCTATCGAACTTGGATTAACTCCTGAAGAAATTAAAACTTCGTTATATGAGTTCCAGGGGATACAACGGAGATTTGAGTATGTGATAGATACCGAAGACACTGTAATGATAGATGACTATGCGCATCATCCGACAGAGTTGAAAGGGACTATAGCTGCAGCAAGGACTTTATATCCTGATCGTCAACTGACCGTGGTTTTTCAACCGCATTTATTCAGTAGGACACAGGATTTTATGGAGGACTTTGCTACAGAGTTGAGCAAGGTAGATGAGTTGATATTAATGCCAATCTATCCAGCAAGAGAGCTGCCGATAGCAGGTGTAACATCAGAGGTACTATTAGAAAAAATATCAGTGAAGCAAAAGTGCTTACTACATAAAGAAGAGTTATTGAATTATTTAAAAAGTAAAAAACCTAAATTTTTACTGATGCTAGGTGCCGGAGATATCGGTGCTCAAGTAGAGAAAGTAAAAGAAGTTTTAAAATAATTATGGCATTGAGCAAGACACAGATATTACTACAACAAGCTAAAACAAAGCTTACATGGATCGGCATCGCCGCAGGTCTAGTGGTACTACTGTCACTTGCAATCAATAAAAAGATGAACTCTAAGGTAGTCGATGTACATGTACAGATTACTAAAGTGAAGAGTCAGAGAAGTCTTATCAATAAGAAGGATGTACTCAGACTATTCAGCGATCATCTTGGATATGACATAGACCGAGCACAGCTCAAAGAGTTGAAGATTGTAGAACTAGAAAATATTGTCGAGTCAGACAGAAGAGTAAAATCCTCAGAAGTCTATATCGATGCTAAAAATACATTGCATGTGGATATCGTCCAACGAAATCCTATCGTACGGATCAATGCCGATAATGGCGAGAAGTACTATCTGGATGATGCTGGAAATAAGATACCATTAAAAAAAAAGTCGGCCGTAAGAGTGCCGATCGCAACCGGTAATATCGCAAAGTACCAAAGAGGCTTTGTGAATGCGAAAGATAGAAATTCGCTCAACGACATCTTTGACCTAATGAACGCAATCAAAGAAGATCCATTTATTGAAGCTCTAGTAGAGCAGATACACTTGGATGACGCAGGAGAAATAATATTGATCCCAAAACTTGGGAGAGAGAAGATACTGTTTGGCAAGTATGAAGATGTGAAAAAGAAATTCTTCAACCTGAAGGCCTTCTATAAAGAAGAAATGCCGAGAGAAGGTTGGGGTAAGTTTGCCCAGTTGGATATTAGATATAGAGGACAAGTGTTTTACTCACCTCTATAGAATTAAAAAAGTAGAAATTTTTGTACGCTAAAAAGCATAGATTATGTACGAATCATTAAAAAAACCTCAAGAACTAGCCATCGCCCTGGATATCGGGACGACTAAGGTTTGTGCTATCGCAGGTACTCGCAACGAATATGGTAAAATCGAAGTCCTAGGACTCGGTGCTTACAAGTCAGAGGGAGTATCACGTGGAGTCGTATCTAACATCGATAAGACCGTGAAAGCGATCAGAGAGGCTATATCTATGGCGGAGAAAAACGCTGGGTGTAAGTTCAAATTAGTACACGTAGGTATCGCTGGTCAGCATATCAAGAGTCTGCATCACCATGGACTACTTGTCCGTCATGATGCCAACTCAGAAATCAGTGAGACTGATGTCGATAAGTTGATCAAGGATATGTATCAGCTTGTATTGCCTCCGGGTGATAAGATACTACATGTGATCCCACAGGAGTTTACAGTAGATGACGAGCAAGATATCGTAGATCCTATCGGTATGTCAGGTGTGAGATTGGAGGCTAACTTCCACATCATCACTGGACAGATCACTGCCTCTCGTAACATACTCAGATGTGTGGAGAAAGTAGGTCTCGATGTAGCGGATATGACGCTTGAGCCTATCGCATCATCTGCAGCAGTACTGAGTGAAGAAGAGAAAGAAGCTGGTGTTGCACTAGTAGATATAGGTGGTGGTACTACGGATATTACAGTATTCAAAGATGGTATCATCAGACATACAGCAGTCATCCCATTTGGTGGGAATGTAATCACTAAGGATATCCAAGAAGGATGTACAGTGATGCATGATCAGGCTGAGAAATTGAAAGTAAAATTCGGTGCAGCTCTAGCTGACGAAATAATAGATAACAGAATAATCACTATACCAGGTTTTAAAGGGAGAGATCCTAAAGAAATATCAGAGAAGAATCTAGCGATGATCATCCAGGCGAGAGTTGAGGAGATATTCGACTACGTACTCTGGGAGGTTACTAGATCAGGATTTGAGTCTAAGTTGATCGCAGGTATGGTACTGACAGGAGGTGGATCATTGTTGAAACATGTCAATCTCCTAGCACAACTGCATACAGGATTGCCGACTCGTATCGGTAGACCAGTAGACCATCTAGCACATGGATACTCTGCATCACTAGCAAGCCCTATATATTCGACTGCAGTCGGACTATTGATCACAGCGATCGATAATAAGATGATGCAGAAGATAGAAGAAGAAGTAGAAGAAGATCTAGGTCACCAGATGCACTCTGATGAAGTAGAACACTTTGAAACTCCTGAAGACAGAAGAGGGAAGTGGTATAACAAGATTTTTAGTTATACCAAGGAGTTTTTTGAAGCCACTCCAGATTCTGAATTTTAATATATTTTAGACCAAGAAAACTATAAGTCATGTTATTTGATATGCCTCAAAAAGATAAGTCGATCATCAAGGTTCTAGGAGTCGGTGGTGGTGGTGGTAATGCACTGTCTCACATGTTCGAACAAGGAATAAAAGGTGTTGACTTTGCAGTCTGTAATACAGACAACCAAGCATTAGAAAACAATCCTGTAATTACTAAAATCAAACTAGGTCCAGCTCTTACAGATGGTCGTGGTGCAGGCTCTAAGCCTGAGATCGGTAAGCAGGCATGTATAGAGTCTATTGACGAAGTAAGAAAGTTTCTTTCTGACGATACCAAGATGCTATTTATTACTGCCGGTATGGGCGGTGGTACTGGTACAGGTGCAGCTCCAATCATTGCGAAAGCAGCAAAGGAAATGGAAATACTTACGGTAGCTATCGTAACACTTCCATTCAAATTTGAAGGATTGAGAAGAAAGAGACAAGCGCTTGAAGGTCTAGAGCAATTGAAGAAAAATGTTGACTCAATATTGGTTATATCCAATGAGAAAGTCAAAGAAATACATGGTAACTTAAAAGTATCAGAAGCATTTGCAGAAGCGGATGGTGTATTGACTACCGCAGCAAAAGGGATTGCAGAGATTATCACCGTTGCTGGAGAGATCAATGTCGATTTTGAAGATGTAAATACGGTAATGCGTGATAGCGGTGTAGCTATCATGGGTAGTGCTCAGATGGAAGGTGAAGATAGAGCAAGAAGAGCAATCGATGCTGCCTTGAATTCTCCACTATTAGAGGACAATGACATCAGAGGAGCTAAGCATATCTTATTGAACATATCATCATCATCATCTGATGAGGTGACTATGGATGAGATCGCTGAGATCACGGAGTATGTGCAAGAAGAAGCAGGTTACGGTACAGATTTATTCTGGGGTAACTGTCTTGATGAGTCGCTTGGCGCTAAAGTAAGTGTTACGTTGATCGCTACAGGATTTGATAAGAACGCGAGTAAGCCATTACCACCGAAACAAGAAGAAAAGAAAACAATCGTACCGCTAGAGGATCACCAAGATAGAAAATCTAGTACGAATGCGTTTGATCCATCTCACTATAATAATCAGAATGAAGAGAGTCAAGTAATTGATTTTGAGCAGGATGATGTGAGACAGACTGTTGAAAATCTTGGATATTCATATGATGTATTCAATGCGGAAAAGCCGCAGATGACAGACTATGAGAGAGAGATGGAAGCGATCAAAAATAAGAGAAGAGAAGCAGAAAATGCAAGAAGAGGCTTTCTTAGAGATAAGATGAGCAAGCACCTTGATAGTCCTAAGATGATCAATGATATGGAGAATGTGCCTGCCTATAAGCGTAGAAACGTGGAACTAGAGGAAGGAGCACAAGAGGAAGGAAATCAAAAGTCAGCTTATATGGTGAATATGGATGACGATGGCCCGATCATCAGTAGATCTAACTCATACTTGCATGACAACGTAGATTAAGAATACAAAAAATTATTAAAGAATAGATCATAGAAAAAATATCTTGAGTACGATCAAGACTTTGCTCTGAATATGATAACGCTGATCAAGAGGTTGAAAAGCAAGTCATACTCACCAAGAGTTAATTTTAAGAGACTACTAAGAAGCTACATTAAGTCATGTAGTTCAAGAATAACGATTTCGTCTTTCGTTTTATTTTTTTTATGAGATTGGTTTATTGAATTTGGCCCCGCTCTCGCGGGGTCTTTTTTTGTAGGGTAGTGTCGTAAGTTGTTTTAAATTCGCTTAACTTCACATCAAAGAAAAACCAAATGAAAAGGAAAACGATACTATTATTGATATGTGTTTTATGTTTTAATATTGCTGATGCTCAGCGGAAAAGAGATGAGAAAGATCCTTTAATAATTTCGATGTTCAACTCATTTAACTTTCGTCAAGGAATGCCTAATTATACATATCAAGATTTTAGTGAATATCTTGAAGTCGTTAAAGCGTTAACTTTAACTTTTTATGTTTTTGTATTAATAAATTTATAACTTAGACAAAAATAATATTAAATGGGAAAATTAGTAAAAAACGGTTTCGTGACATTTTGTCTTTTATGTTT
>CALDEO010000311.1 GCA_937942465.1 uncultured Saprospiraceae bacterium | reverse complement strand
TTGATCACAGTCGTACGGTTTGTATTCTTGACTAAAGAGAAACCATTAGTTGCAGCAGCAAGTTGGTCTGGTAAAGCAAAGACTGTAATGCAATTTGTGACGGTGCCAGCTGCTTATTTCATTTTCATGTTTCGTTTTTATGCAGATATGCCACCTGCACCTTGGGTTTCATTTATTTTGAATGCATTATTGGTCGCTTCTGTAGCGCTGACCCTGCAATCTGGGTGGAATTTCTTTTCCAAAAATTGGAAGCATTTGTAGTGAGGTTTTGGTGAAGGGGGACAGCTCTTTTGTGAGCTAGTAGCAATCATTAATTATACAAGCCATATGATTTAATCTAATGGTGTCCGATTAAAAGAATAGGGTTACCCATTTAGATCGCATGATTTCATCATATTATAGGTCATGGGTTGATGACTTACGCAACGTTCGAAGACCTAATCAAGAATTGAAACTCTATGATTTCTTCTGTTAAATCGAAAAAAATATTCATTTATATATTTTTGCAAGTATTCCTTATTGCAATATGAATGCATTCCTCTTAGCCAATTTTTAAAGTTTCTTATTTGAATATGTAACATCTTGAAATTCTCTCCATTGTTGGATAACCGCTGAGTTAGATTTGGAAACTCCCCTTTTAGTGGCTTATATCCTGACCAACCATCAGACACTACAAAGGGATCTTCCTTGATATGGGTGTCAAAAATCACTTTCTATGATTTGCAGCTATAGTCTTCAATGATCTTGGCGTAGGACCGACCAGCTTTCCCTTCTCTATGTTCGACAGCCAATACAACTCTGACTTTCTTGGTACTTTTACTTCTTCCTTGCTCACCTTTTTAGGTGTTCCTATTTCAAATTCATCTACGTGAACTTCGTTCTCTAAAGGGTGCTGCTCACTACTTTGCATCGCAGCTTGCGCCTTTTGGCGAAAAAGCCATGCTGTTTTCTGGTTCACTCCAAAACGTTCGGCTAACCATATACTATTAGCTCCTTTTTTTCACTCGTTACTATTTCATATAGCATTTCAAAAGCTTTGTCTGTACCAAACTTTAGCTTATGAAATAGGGTGTTTGTAGTAGTTGATTCATCATATCCACATTTACGACATCTCCTACTGCATGTTTGGCTACCTCTAGAGTATTTATTGTGCTTACATTTTATACAATTATACCCTAATTACCATTTCTGATCCGCCAAAAATTCATAACACAATAATTTTGTCCCAAAACGTGATTTAAATGTATCTCTATCTAACTCCTTTAGTATTTTCATAGCATATAACTTACTCTATAAGATACTAATTATAGTGCTGATATTCAATTATTTGTGGCTTAAATGGGTAACCCAATAATATTATATTGACTTACCCGCAATTCGATATAATCTATATACTCCAAGCGCGGAAATATCATATTATAAAACGACTACTCTTCGCACATAATAATTAGCTCCAGATTTAACTGAAATAAAATAAACTCCGGGTTTAATTAAATCAATTCTATGTTCCCAAAACAATTGATTTTGAGTTATTTCATTCTCCAATATTTGCTTTCCCATACTATCTGACAGTTTAATCTTAATTTTTCGAGAATAAGGGTTATCAATATGTAAATTGATATATCCTCTTGTAGGATTGGGAAATACCTGAACGCTGTTACTAAATTTAAAATAATCAAATAATATTATTTTTGAATACGTATAAATTCCATCAAAATCTATTTGTTTCAATCTATATAGATTTGATCCTCTTGAAGGATATAAATCTTCATACATGTAAGTCTGTTTAAGTGCAGTTGTACCTTTACCATCGATAAAGTTTTGCTTAGTCCAATTTTTTCCATCTATTGATTTTTGGATTTCAAATCCTGCGTTATTGATTTCTGTCGCAGTTGTCCAATTCAATTCTATAATATCTGACTTTACCTTCCCCTGAAATTCCAATAACTCTATAGGCAGCACATAATCACAGACCTTAATTGTTTGATCACAATTTCCCACAAATCCTGCCATAAGTGGACAATCCGAATCAACCAGACATTCTACACATGTTAGAGTGGCTAAGTCACAAAATAAACCAGGACAATCCCCATCATCAACGCATTGGCCTTTTAAAAAGTTAATAGTGCATAGAAGTATAATGGCTACAAGGTTAATCTTTGGCATTTTTTGGTGGTTTTATTAAGCGTAATATAAATAGAAATTTAGGTTTTGAGATAATGGTGTCCGATTAAAAGAATAAAAAGAGACCCGAAAATCGGGTCTCAGTAGCTATTTTAGCTTTTGCAACAAATCATAAATAGCTATGAATAAAGTAGTCATTTTATCGGGCAGCCGATATTGAGTCAGTTACTAAATTTAATAGATCGCAGTAGTGTTAATAGAATAGCTAATGTGCATGGCAGCGATAAGTAATATAAGACATTTAAGACTTGGGAACATTTGGTATCGATGTTATATGCTAGTTTGACTAATTCTAAAACACTTAGGTAGCTATCAACAGGTTTAATGGCATGGGAAGGTAAGCTTAGCCATTTAGGTCTTAAACAGGCACCAAAGCGATCTACCATTTCAGACGGGAATAAGAATAGATCAAGTGAAGTGTTTAAATCCATCTACGATATGCTCTTTGAGCAGTATGGGATTTTTTTGTCGGACAGCGGAAGTGTTAAGAAGCGGTATAAAAGACTTCTATTGGCAGATTCTACAACTATATGCTTATTTAAAGAGATATTGAAAACGTCGGGACGTAAGCGCTTAGATGGATAGCAGAAAGGTGGAATTAAGGCCCGATATGTTGCTAGCCGCTGATAGCTATGTTGCCAAATTTATCCATTTCACAAGTGCAGCCACACATGACCAATGTTTGTTTCCCGAGTTATCACTAGAAGCGGGAGACATGATCTGTTTTGACAAATCTTACATTGATTCTACGCAATTCTATGATTGGAGTCAGCAGGGTATTTATCTAGTCACAAGGATGAAGGAAAATGCGGTATATGAAGTCATAAGTGAGCTAGATATTCCTGATACATGTGATCATGGTGTGATCAAAGATGAACTAATCCAAGTTACGACTAAGGGTTGGTGAGCAACTTGAGTTAAGGAGGATCGCGTACTAAAGTCAACAAAAGGATAAAGTATACGTGTTTATAAGCAACCAATTAGAGTTATAAGCTGAACAGATCGCTTTAATATATAAGAAACGTTGGGAAATTGAGGTATTCTTTAGGATGCTAAAGCAGAATTTTCCATTGAAATATTTCCTAGGAGATAATCAGAATGCTATTGAAATCCAGATCTGGGTAGCTAATATTGCTATTTTATTAATGCAACTAGTAAAGCACAAACTTAAAAGGAAATGGGCCTTCTCCAACATGGTATCGCTCGTCCGATTTCACTTAATGAGCTACATCAACTTGACCTCATTTCTAAACGATCCAGAAAAACCCTGGAAACAGCGTAATAAAAAATTACAAACCGAACCAAATCTGTTCAATTCTAGCCCATAGACCCTGCTATTGACCTTCATTTGCCATTCTAAGCAAATACAGGCCGTTAAATCAATAATTTAGACTTATCTGATTTTTGTCGGACACCATTAGATTTAATCTTAAAGTTGAACCACTAGGTTTGACAAGACTTCATTTAAGTGTAGTGTGGCCTGCTCTCATTGAGTTACCGATTGGTGGCTACATCCCGTTTTGAGATATTGTTATTTTATCGAAGTAGTTTCCTGCTTGGAGTCCGATTATTAAAGTTCGTTGCTCGCTTGTTGGGTTGGCATCCATTTTGATTTGTAATTCACTTTTGGATTTTCTAATGACACTGAAGTCGTTTTCGATTATTTGAAAAATGTCATTTGTTGTATTTATCAGATCAAAAGGTATAATGTCTGCATTCAATGAAATATTGGAAATCCACCAGCCAGCGTCTCCACTTGTTGTGAATGTCAAGGAGTCACTTGCAGCACTAAAAGTAGCTTCCTTTTGTGATAACATAATGTTGTCGTCCCAGGCTCCTTCTTGAGTTATGCAAGAGCATATGTTCAATGATAATCCTACCGTTATAACCAGTAACGATAGCAAATACTGAATCTTAGATATATTCATTTCCATGTTTGTTTTTGGATGGCAAATGGTATAATACATTAGTAAGAAATCATATTGACACGTATGCATCCATATGATTTCTCTTGTTTTGTATATCTTATCCTATCCGTGTACGCCTCCTTGTGGGTTATATCCGAGATACTCAACTTCCTCTTCTTTAAAGTGAATACCGTGCTCTTCTAGCTCTTTTAAGATCGGTGTATAGACCTCTTTGCTCAGTGGTCTTTGTACTCCAGGAGTTGTTATTTCTTTATTCAATATCTTAAGGGCTGCCATTGCTACGGGTAGCCCTACGGTTGCTGCCATCGCTGTGAATGTCTGATCTTCTCCGATCATAACCATCTTGCTATCGATCTGATGTTTTTCTCCGTCCAACTCATAGCCAAACTTATGATACATGACGATCATATCTTTATCCTCTGGCTTTAGAGTCCACTTGTCCATCAATATTTTTTGTAGTGCTTGTGCTGGAGTGGCATTCTTGATACCGATCTTTTTATCCTTATTGAAAATATCTAGTTCTAGTAGCTTGAACCACATCAAATCGTCTTGGTCGATCTTTAATGCATATCTCATTTTGAGTTCTACAGAGTCTGTCGGCGAGAAGGGAAGGAATAGATTGATAAAGTCTCTATAACTCAAGTCCTCAGAGTTACCGATCTGGTACGTATCATCGGTCAATCCTAGTTGTACAAACATATTCCATGCTTTACTAAATCCAACTCGACGCATCGTACCTCGATACAAAGTGAGGATATCTTCTAGACCATAGATACTTCTATATTTTAATGAATTTCTATTAGCTAAAGCTTCAAAACGTCCATAACCTTCTACTTCCAAAAACTCTGTTCTTCTGAATAATCGGTGATACGGGATATATTTATGTGTACCCTCTTGGATAAACTCGGCTGCTCCTCCTTGTCCAGCTAGGACGACGTTTCTAGGATTCCAAGTAAACTTATAATTCCATAAGTTGTCATCACTTTCAGGAGCCACAAGACCACCTGTAAAAGACTCAAACATCAATATCTTACCACCAGCATCGTGTATCCTATCGATGACCTGCATAGCACTCATATGATCGATACCTGGATCTACTCCGATTTCATTCATAAATACGAGTCCGTTGGCTTTGGCATCAGCATCCAATGCTTGCATCTCATCGCTGACATAAGATGCTGTCACCATATGCTTTTTGTATAAGATACAGTCTTTGGCTGCTTCGATATGAAATCGTGCAGGTAACATAGAGATGACGAGATCGGCAGCTTGTATAGCGGCACTTCTCTCTGGAGCATCAAAAACATCAAGTTTGATCCCTTTTGCATTAGGATGACCTTGCGTAAATTTTTGAGCACTTTCCTCAGATAAATCAGCAATAGTGATAAATAGATTCTCACTTTCAGATTTTTCTAATAAGTACTTTATCAATGAGCAAGCTGATCGTCCTGCACCAATTATCAATATGTTCCTCATTTCTACGGCGTATTTTTAATTTAGCCAAATGTAGTTAAGTGAATTGGTAACTATGAATAATTACAGATTTTAAAATCTAAATCCAGATCGTATTGTCTTGTCTGTCTTTCAATTT
>CALDEO010000310.1 GCA_937942465.1 uncultured Saprospiraceae bacterium | reverse complement strand
GGGGTAGGGTATAGACAACATGAGTACTTCTGCTGCTTCGGCATTGACTTTACCAACTAGGTACTTGGCAGTCAATATATAGAACAATCGATTCCAGTCTTTATCTACTTTGAGATAGAGGTCATTGATACGGTTCATTTTATTTTCTAATCGCTCTATAAGTACTTGATACATTGATAGACCGACTCGATCCTTATCCACTGATCCGATATGCTGGGCACATGGGATCCAATCCATATTGTCTTTGAATAGTAAATATCGCTCGTACAGTGCTTGATCGATCCGATTGCCTATGACTAGTGTCGGTATTGTATTGCCTTGACTGTTGCGTATATCTTTGTCGTGTTCATAGACTACATGTAGTATGACATTGTCATATGCCTTGTCGTATTGATGTTTGTGTTTGTCCCAGTCTGAGCTTTTGATATGGATTTCTATATTACCAGCCCAAGTAGTGTTTTCTATTCTGACCTTACCTTGACCAAAATCTGGACCTGCATTATGATTGAGTATACCACCTGACATGATCATTATGGCTTGCCCGTCCGTCGTAGTGAGGTTGCTCTGGTCGAATCTCTTAAGACGCCATAAATAATGTAAAAACTCTTCGCTAATTTTTTTTAATTCCACCCTGAGTATTTCTTTCTAGTACTTTGAAAGTATAATTATACTCATTTTTCTCATCTGCTAGATGCTTTTCTTCTGATATTAACTTCCAGTTTTTATGATCTATAGTAGGGAATACGATGTCTCCATCCACTTCTAGTTCTACTTCTGTGAGATATAACCGATCCCACAATTCTTGTGTTTGTTCGTAGATCATACCACCACCTATGATGAATGCCTCCTCAGCTCCGGTGTCATATGCAGCTTGTAGTGCTTCGTCTATACTGTTTTTAACAATACAGTTGGACGTGATAAAAAATGGATCTCTAGTGATGATAATATTTGTTCTTTTTGGCAACGGTCTACCAATAGAGCTATAACATTTACGACCCATGACGATCGGTTTATTGATTGTCGTTTTCTTAAAGTACTTAAGATCCGCAGGTAGATACCATGGGATATCATTGTCCTTACCAATGATATTGTTATTGGCTGTTGCTACAATACAAGATATGATCATAGTTCTATTTTTTCTATTAACTGAGTGTCGAACATCCGCTGTTGCACATACTCTCTACTCGGGCTGATTACTTTATTTATGTATTTTTCTGCCATCAGGCTGCCTATTGGCGCAGCGATATGTCCTCCTGATCCTGCATTTTCTACATATACTGCTATTGCAATTTGCGGATTGTCTTTCGGAGCAAAACCAAAAAATACGGAGTGATCTTGACCATGTGGGTTTTGTGATGTTCCAGTCTTACCACATAGATCCAGACCAGGGACATATGACATACTTGCGGTACCTGTCCGTACTACTCGTTCCATCCCATCTATCACAGGAGGGAAATACTTCTTATCAACAGGGACTACTTTTTTATCGAAGACTAGTCTTTCTTTTTCGCGTTTTTCATTGACGAAAGTCGTGGTCAAATGTGGAGTATAATAATAGCCATGATTAGCGATGATTGCAGCAAGATTGGCCATTTGCACCGTAGTCAGCTGCAACTCTCCTTGTCCAATACCCAGCGATAGCACATAAGTAGATTTCCAACCGTAATAGTCGTCTGAGTACAATTTATCATAATATTTGGCAGTGGGTATAAATCCAGAGTTTTCATAGACGATGTCAACACCTAGTTTCTCACCTAGGCCAAACTCCTTAAGGTAGCCAGCAAGGATGTCCATACCTTTGCCAGGCTCTGAGTATCCTTTCATTTCTAAAAACTCTCGCATGAGTTGGTAGAAGTATGAGTTGCATGAGTACTCAAGTGCAATCTGTACATTGTATGGTGTTGGGTGATTTCTACATCCCTGAGAAAAACCCTTGGAGTTGACCTCGTAACTACCGTCACAAGGTATTGTTCTATTAGGATAACTGATACCCTCTTGCATCGCTATTAATGCAAATATGGGTTTGAATATAGAGCCAGGAGGGTACTTGGCCATGACCGATCGATCAATCGATGGTCTGTTGATAGAATCTTGCAATAGTGTTTGGATAGACTGTTTACGGTCCCTATCTAGGTTGAAGATATTAGGGTCATAGCCTGGAGAACTTAACATAGCTAAGATCTCGCCAGTCTTAGGCTCTATAGCGACGATACTACCTCTCTTACCAGCCATCAACTCCTCTCCATAGGATTGTAGATCTAGGTCAAGCGAACTGATCAAGTCAAGTCCAGAGGTCGCAGGAGAGTCTGATTTTCCGTCGTTGAAGTCTCCGGCTTTTCTACCCAGGTTATCTTTAAGTGAAAACTTTACACCTTTACTTCCTCTTAGTTCTTGTTCGTAAGTCCGCTCTACACCATTGATACCGATATAATCACCAGGTATATAGTTGCCACCTGATGTGTCAACGGTATTCTGATTGACTTCACCGAGGTAACCGAGGACATGTCCTGCGTGACTATGAGGGTAGCCTCTGATATTACGGATCACCGGAAAAAACCCAGGAAACTCATCTAGGTGCTCTTGAAATCTGAGGTAATATTCGGGTTTGATTCTAGATAAGAACGTATATGGTACCGACTTGTGATATCGTACACTACGCCAGTTTTTATTAATATTTTTAAGAAAAGTCTCTTTATCAATGTTGAGCAACTCACAGAACTTAACGGTATCCATCTCTGGATCTACCTGTCTGTACACTGCCTTGATATCATACAGTGGGTTATTATAGACTAGTAGTTTGCCATTACGATCATATATAAGTCCTCTAGATGGATATTGGATATCCTTATTGATAGCCGCTTGACTCGCTCTTTTTTTGTATTTGGAGTTGAATAGTTGTAGACGTGCAGCTACCCCTATCAAGGCAATTGCCGAAATAAGAAAGAATGCAATAATGATGGTCTGTTTATTGTCTTTACTACTCATTGTGAGTTAAGCGCTATTAGTTTTTTGGGTTTACAATAAATATATACATGAATATGATGACTAACGAACTGATAAAACTAAAGATTGTCCGCAGTATAATATCCTGTATGTATACAAATGAAAAAGCCTCTACACTGAAGTAAAATATCATGTATACAAACATCAATGTACTTGCATAACTCAGAAACCAGGAGATTCCCATAGCCCTTATTGTAGGGCTTGTATCTACGGAGTATCCTTCGTATGGTTCTAATACCTTTAATAGATAACTCCTAATGAAACCTACAAATACTGCAGCACTTGTATGTACTCCAGGCGAATCATAAAACATATCAACAAATAAACCAGCCACAAATGCTACAGTAACAACGATAGCATTAGGTGTCTTGACAGGGAGTAATAATATTAACAATGGATAAACAATAATATGCACATAGTAGAAGTCGTAAGACCCAAAGTCTATCCGCTTCAAGATCAATACTTGTAGCAGGACCAAGAAGATCGCTCGTACTATGTTTTTAGTTAGCATATATTAGTCGATGATGTTTTGCTCCAATAATAATTGTTCTTCCTTTCGTTTGTTATCTATGGCGTAGATTATTTTTTCGTCTAGTATATCATTGGCTAGGCTTACGCTGATACGGTAGTTGTTATCACCAGGCGGTAGCTCGTAGCTTTTTATTCTTCCGATCATAATGCCTGGAGGAAAAACAGTAGAGTAACCTGAAGTAATGATCGTATCTCCGACCATCAACTCGGCATGTTTGGGTATTCCCGTAAGGGTCATCTCGTTGGTATCATCGACATCCCATATCAAGGTACCTGCAAATGACTTGTCGTGTATCAATGCGCTGATACCAGATTGAATATTGAGCATCGTGATGACCAATGCATAATGGTCCGACACCTCAGAGATCCTACCTATAATACCTGTCTCAGAGATGATACCCATATCTTTGTATAGGCCATCTTTTGATCCTTTGCACAGTGTGAAGTAATTGTTACGAAGTCTCGTGTTTTTACCACATATGTGGGTCGGTATGAGTTTGTATTGATCTGATTTAAAGCTTTTTTGGAATGGAATATCCACAGGGGTAAGTTGTACTCCTGGCAAGTTGATGATCTTTTCGATCAGTTTTGCATTTTCTAGTTGTAGACTGTCATTGATACCTCGGAGCTCGCCGAAGTCTTCGAGGGCGGTGACTTGAGTATTTAAGTAACCTGAAAACACATTGGTACTATTAGCGTAAATACTCCGTTGCTCTGCATTGTGATTGATCACTAGGTAAAATGCGATACACTCGAACAATACGAATAGTACTATACCTCCATACTTAATCAGCAAAAATAATAAGCCTTTCATCGGGGTATGAATATTTTATTTAGATGCTTTTACGATCTATTAAAAATGAGTATTGTTGAGTATTTTTTAATGCAAGTCCGGTACCTCTTACTACAGCTCTCAGTGGATCCTCTGCTACTTGTACTTTAAGTTTAGTCACCTCTGATAACCTCTTGGCGAGTCCTCTCAATAGAGCACCACCACCTGTAAGATATAATCCTACTTGATAGATATCGGATGCCAACTCTGGAGGAGTATCTTCTAGAGCCTTGAGTATTGCCTCTTCTATCTTAGAGATAGACTTATCTAATGCCTCAGCAGTCTCTGTATGTGTTGCAAATACTTGTTTAGGTATACCTGTAAGTAGATCTCTACCATTAACTGCAAACTTTTCTGGTGGATTGTCTAGGTCGGCTGATGCAGATCCTACGTGGATCTTTATCTGCTCCGCTGTCCGCTCACCAATCAGTAAGTTGTGCTTGCGCTTCATGAAGTCAATGATGTCATTGGTAAACTCATCACCAGCAGTACGTATAGACTGATCGGTAACGATACCTGACAATGCGATCACCGCAATCTCTGTAGTACCACCTCCTATATCGATA
>CALDEO010000309.1 GCA_937942465.1 uncultured Saprospiraceae bacterium | reverse complement strand
ACCATCATAGTTAAGTATGTCTAAGATGCATTCAAGTAAGGAATAGTTCAGTTGCCACAAGTACTTAGGTCTGTCATTAAGGATATCCAGTATCTGTGGATAGTACTCATAGAATGGAGATGAAGAGTAGCAGTTAGATAGCGTTCTTAGATGCTGCCTGACCCAGTCCTCGGCATAGGATATCTCTACCTCTTTTATTGACAGTTGTTGGTGCTTTCCCTTCTTGAGAGGTACCGACATATTTAGTAGTCCTTGAGGTCCTAATAGTTGACATCTATTGCGACTTGATCTTTTCTGATAATTTTCATGCTGTTCGATAATAATTGGGTGATTACCTAAGTAAAAAGCAAACATATTTATGTCTAAAAAGTAACCTGTTGAGTATAATATCGATGGAGTTAGGTTTATTTTCATGTATGTAAGCTATTTATGTATTATGTATTTTTGTAATATGTGCAATATATTCCATACTTTTATGACAACTACTTTGCAAATTTATCTATTCCTAGGTTTCACGCAAGACAATAGACTAATTTCATAAGTACCATATAGGGATGTTGGTTGAGTGCCACATAGATTTCGAATACCTCTTCAAGTTAGATTTTATTAGTTAATTTTTTGGATGCAAGTTCAAAAAGAAAAGGTGTTGTTATGCGGATGTTAATAATTATTATAACGTTGTTATTTTGCCATTTAGGGCAATCTCAAAATTCATTTGTAAATTTTAAAATTGAGACTGTAGAGAGCAGGACAATTGCTGAAACGGAAGGGATTTTGAAATCTTTTAAATCATTGGATTTTCCAATTGAAGAATTAAACCAATACCTCAAAAGAGGCGATGAGTTTAGTAATATTCGATTGATGATCGATGGTCATAAACCATTGGATATGGTTATATACCCATATGATATGCGGTCTGACGACTATATCGCTTCGATGATTACAGAAAAAGATCTTGTAGCTCTAGAAAAAGCACCAAATTGTACTTATAGAGGGTATATAGATGATATTAGCAAAGGACCTGTAAGGTTGACCATTACGGATGACTTTATAAATGCACAGTTTTCAACAGAAGGTGAGATGCATTACTTTGAAGCTGCTAAAAACTATAATAGAAGTGCTAGTGTTAATGAAGTTCTTTATTATTCTGATAGTCAAGTAGATAGCGGTCATGTAGGACATTGTGGAGCGAGTGAAGTTGTGTCTACAGATGCTATCAGTGAAGCAGTAGTAGCTTCATCAAATAGAACAAACAACTGTTATGCTGCGAGACTTGCAATTGCCGTGGATCATTCTATGATCGAAGATGTGGTGCATAACTCTGTCGCTGCGTCTATCAATCATACGCTAGCGGTTATGAATAATGTAGATGTTAACTATGCTCTGAGTTCTGGCAATAATTTTCAAGATGGGATAGAGTTTAAGATTGTGACTCATCTAGTATCTGGTTGTGCTAGTTGTGATCCATGGACTAACTCAACGAACTTAAATCAAGTACTTACCAATCTATATATCTGGGGTTCAAATGGTGGTTTTATTACTGATTTTGATATTGCACAATTATGGACAGATAGAGATTTTGATGGACAATCAGTGGGTCTTGCGCATCAAGGCTCTAATCTAGTCTGTGCTGATGCGGCATTCCATGTGCTTCAAGACTGGACATCTAATATTCCGTTGTTACGTACGATGACATCACATGAGATTGCTCATAACCTTAATAGTACCCACGTGGGTGGATCAGGTATGATCATGTCTAGTGTCGTATCCAACACCATGAGCTGGGCTGGTGCTACAAAGACCAAGGTTAATCTTGAATTGACTAATTATATACCATCCTGTGTTGATATATGTACGTCATCATTTGCGCCATGTGATGAAATTATGAATCCGGCAATCTCTAATATTACAGATACAGGATTTGATGTTTCTTGGGACGCAATTGGAGGTGCAAGTGTTGATGTGGTTATTAAAGACATGGAGGGTACGATAATAACGACAACTAGTACCACTGCTAGCTCGGCCACATTCACACCATCAGGATTCACGGCATGTAGAGTGTATTACATCTCATTAGTTAATGACTGTGGCGCTGAGAAAAGTGCCTACCGTGAGATACTCTTTGAGTCACCTAATGAAGATGGTTGTGCTGACTTTGAGATCGGTCAAGCAGTAATGTGGAGCGGTCAGAATATCCCATTCACAGATAAATCTGTCAATGCAACTACTTGGATGTGGGATTTTGGTGACGGCAATACTTCAACATCACAGAATCCGACTCATGCCTATGGTTCTGCAGGTGTTTATGATGTACAGTTGACAGTCAATGGTGGTACAGACACTAAGGTTTTTCCAGGGCTGATCAAGGTGTTACCTAATCGTAGTCTGCCTTATACATCAGCACAAGGAGGAGATTTTGATGTGAATGTAAATGACTTTGCAGCGGATAAAATAGAAGGAGACTTTTCTTTGTTTGAACGAGGTGTAGCTACTGGGTATTTGAGTTCTACTTCAAATGTATGGAAGACTAAACTAAGCAGTGACATTGGCAATCAAGAGAATGAATCGGTACTATATACACCGAGGTTTAATCTCGCCAATCCTGGTTCTTATACGATATCATTTGATATGGGTATGGAGTTGATCTTCTGTAATGCTCCAGGTGCTGCACAGATGCAATATTCTTTAGATGACGGTTCATCATGGACTAGATTGGGTAGTTATGGCGATTCAGGCCCAGGTATTAGCAACTGGTATACCTCTGGCCCTGATGCATCTTGTCCTTTGTCTTCTTTGATATTTGCTGATCAGACTGGATGGGCATTTGTAGGTAATAACAATTCTAAATCTTATGATATTTCTTTCCTTTCCGGTAATCCATCGGTGATCTTTAGATTTGTATATAGTGTCAGTAGTTCATTTGCAGGAGGGTATAATATAGATGGTATCTTACTTGATAACTTTGCGATTGATGCAGTCTTTCAGACATTACCGATTGATGATTTAGAATTTGATATTGCGCTTAATAAAGATGTAGTAGATATACAATGGACCAACACAGGAGAGTCGCAGATAGCTACTTACTCTCTAGAGAAATCTTATGACGGATCTAATTTTGACTTTGTGACTAAGACAAATGCTAAAGGAAATCATATTTTAAATGAATATGCTTATACCGATGCTGAGTTGGAAGTAGGTTTTATCTATTACCGCCTTATGGTCACGAGCACGGATGGCAAAGTTGAATATTCGAATATCAAGTCGATCAGGTATATGAATAGGGGAGATAGTGAAATTAAAATCTTCCCAAATCCTGTAAATGAGGATGTTATACGGGTCAAGTTAGAAGGAGATTACGCTATGATTACATATCGAATTTATAATGCAACAGGGCAGTTGTTACTAGAAAATAAAGATGTATCTCTAGAAGAAGGAAATAACTTCCAGATCTCACTTTTGGATATACCTAATGGCGTATTATTCTTAGAGCTTCTAGATAATTCTAAATCAATATACACAGAACGAGTTATAAAACTCTAAACAAAATTAGTAGCTCCTTTGAGCAAACTAAAGATGAAATGAGTTATTTAATGCCGCTTAATGGAGCGACATTAAGTAGCTCATTTTGCATTAACAGTACTCCCATTTATAATATTTCTTTTAGGGTTATTTAAACTATAAAAACCTGATAGGAATTGACAGGCAAAATCATGATTTAAAAGAGCCCTTATTGTAATAGTTGAAGGCTAAATCTGAATAAATTATTCCTCAATACCTTGTGTTATAACAGCCTTGTTATAGCAGGTCTCAATATTTTTAAGTAAGGCTTTAAAGACTATTGTGTAGCCCTGTTTTACTGATGTTAATCGATATCGAGGGAAATAATTTTAACAAATATAATATTTCTTATATACGTTTAGTTTTGGTGTTAATTTACTGTAATTCAGTAGGTTAGTCGTTGATTTTGTAATGTGTATGTATTGAAGGGTTTACATATTAAATTATTTAATAATGTTAGGCACGTTTTTTGGCTTTTATTATCTGATAGAATTACCATTATCGATAGAAATATAGACAACATGAAGAAATTTGTCATTCTTATGTTAGCAGTTTGGGTGTTATCAGACTCTAATCAAATGGATACAGTCGCTTCGTATAAGATTCCTAAAAAGAATCGAATCGAGAAAGCCGCAGAACAAGAGCTGCTTATGACTCAGGATCCTGAACTAAATGCAATACCAAGAGAGCGGTTACTAGCTGCTCATAAGCAAATAACTGCTGCCTCAAAAACGAGATCCGCAGCAGACCTTATGTGGACCGAGCGAGGGCCTAATAATGTTGGGGGTAGGGTAAGAGCTGCAATATTTGATAAAAATGATACTAGCCAGAAGACTGTATTTGCAGCAGGAGTATCTGGTGGTCTATGGAAGACTAGCAATATAGAATCCTCAGATCCCAATTGGATTCAAATAGATGACTTTTTTGGTAATTTGTCAGTCTGCGCTATCAGTCAAGATCCTAATAACCCCAACATTATGTACTTCGGTACAGGAGAGGGATATTTTGAGGTAGACGCCTCACCGGGGATGGGTATCTGGAAGAGTTCTAATGGTGGTTCTTCTTGGTCTCACATTGCTGCTTCGAGCATATTCAAATACATACAAGATTTAGTTGTTTTAGATAATGGTAATATTATCGTCAGTAGTGAAAAAGGAGTTTATCGTAGTACAAATGGTGGTAGTGCATGGTCTAAAGTATTAGGTACAGGAAAGTATGCCGCAGTCAATGATGCCAATGATTTAGAGTTGGCAAGTGATGGTACCTTATACGCAACTATGGGTATATTCTCAACAGATGGTATTTATAAATCTTCAAACAACGGTTTTTCTTGGTCTAAGTTGACAACAGGGTTGCCGAGTACGGGGTATGAACGAATACAAATATCTGCAGCTCCAAGTGATCCAGATATTCTGTACTCGCTATATCAAGATAAAGTTACGAATGCATGTAAAGGCATTTATAAATCAAACAATGGTGGAGCCACATGGCAGACGATGTCCAATCCTGGAGCAGTAGGTATGGATAACTTTGCTAGGTCTCAAGCGTGGTATAATTTGTCATTGGACGTAGATCCTAATAATCCGAATACTTTAATGATTGGTGGTATTGACTTACTCAAGAGTACC
>CALDEO010000308.1 GCA_937942465.1 uncultured Saprospiraceae bacterium | reverse complement strand
AGCAACTCTTGCGTATACGCATTAGTACAGAGAACTATGTCAGAAGCCTGTACTGACGGACCTGCATCACTATGTATTACTTTATTCTCGAAATCAATGTGGGTGACATTTGTATTATTAATAAACTGGACTCCTTTATGTGCTAACTGTGAGCGAATAGAAATCACCATTTTGTACGGATCTAACTGTCCCTCATATCTATTAAAAACACCTGCACAGTTCGATACAATACCATCAGTAGCATCTTGTATACTGAATACATTGTCATCGTTAAATACCTCAGATAATAAGGCATTGATTCTAGGCAGCTCCTCACGTACATACTCTAGCTCCTTATCTTTCTTATATAGCTCATAAGCCCCGTACTGGTTATAATCTACATGATCATTATTGATAAGTGTATGCAGTTTATTTAATCCGGCCCATCTGAGCTTTACGGTTTCTATCATTTGAGACTCCCCTACTCGATCTATATCGTCTAGTAATTCTGTGGGACTACCAAAACAAGTAAAGCCAGCATTTCTGATACTAGCACCACCACATACCGACTCTTTATCTATGATCCATATTTCTTGATTAGGCATTTTTTCTTTTATAAAATAGGCTGTTGTCATGCCTACAATACCAGATCCAATAATACATAATGGAAGATTTTTTGATTCTTCTCTTTTTTGCCAGTAGCTTATTGATGATGACATCATAATATTCTGCTATTTTTGTGCTATCAATTCATTTTGACATGATATTGATACTTCTATTTTAGAATTAATAATTTTAATAAAATGATACAACGCATTCAATCTATATTCTTGTTGCTAGCTTCTGGTAGTTTTGGTGGATTATTCGGTTTACCATTTGCTACAGGCCCTGCTAACACTGGCTCGTTTCTTCAAGATGGAATTTACAACATACTTGACAATCCATTCCTAATAGTCCTTACTGTTTTAGGATTACTATTAAGTTTTGGATCAATTTTCTTGTTTAAAAATAGACCTCTTCAAAAGAGACTAAGCATACTCAGTATTATTGTATCGGTACTTATACCTGCATTAGCCGCAATGTTATTCTTTAAAGAAGCTAACAACATAGGTACTGATCAGCTCAATGATAGCTTCGGTCTATATATGCCTATCGTATCGATTATACTATTAGTTTTGGCTATCAATTTCATCAACAAAGATGAAAAGATAGTTGAGTCTATGGACAGACTGAGGTAATAAAGATCGTAGTTTCATTAAGCATATACAAAAACAGAATGGGAATCGATCGCTAAAAGATCTTTTATTATTAAGATCAGTGGTGGCACTAATATATTTTAGTGATATACTTCATAAACTATAGATACCCTTTGGAGCATATACCCTCGTTACTAATTAGTCTAGAAGATATGCTATAGAGATCAAACATTACAAAAGCATCAAAATAAAAAAGCTCCGTTTATCAATTAAGACAAACGGAGCTTTTAATTTATTGTAACAGTGTATTACTAATCCTTTTTCTTTGCAGAATAGTTGATTAACAATTGACCTGCTTTTCTTAATGCTGTCTTAGTATCAGCGACAATACCCATTGTAACATCGCTATCTATCTTCAATGAAGATTTGATACCACCGTGCTGAGATTCAGGAATTTTACTTCTGTGTCTCTCAAGAAACAATGGAATATCAGACATCCCAGCAAACTTATCACCGAGTTGAATTCTTGCCTTCGTTCCATACTCTTTTTGAAATTTATCTACTGGCTTACCTATGAAAATATAGTTTACCAAAGATTTTTTCTCAAGCTTCGTTAACTCAGTTGCTCTAGGAGTAGTTACTTCGACTTTCATTTCTGAATCTCTAAGTACTGTAGTTACCATAAAGAAAAAGAGCAACATGAAGATGATATCAGGCAGTGAAGCCGTCGATACCTCTGGAGAGGCTTTTCCTCTTTTCTTCTGAAATTTTGACATCTGTTGTTATTTTTAAATGGTTAATTATCCTTCGTCACCGAAGTTAGTCGGTTCTGCTTCAGAGATAATCAATGGTATTGCGGCACGAGTTTGTGCTCTCTCTTCAGAGCTACAGTATTCGTATACTTTACCAAAATTTTTCTCTGCATACTCATCACGCAACTCTCTATATGCAGCCTTGAGTTCATTATAAACTTCTAGGTATACAGCATACTTAGTACCTCTATCATTCTTAAGTGAAACAATAGCTTTTTTTGGTTCTATAGCCATATTCTCTAACTTCTGAGGATTCATAATGAATTCCTTAGCATTAGATCTTAGGTCATCTAACTCTGCTAACTCTCCTCTCACTAGAAGTTGATCATCAGCATTCACTAGTACAGAGTACACGTTCCGCGTATTCATTTTAGTGATTTCTACTTCTTCTTCAGAGTATGGTGGTAACTTAACAAGTACACCAGTATCTTCAGCAATGGTAGTCGTCACCAAGAAGAATATCAATAGTAGGAAAGCAATATCGGCCATTGAGCCGGCATTGATTTCGTTCTTCATTCTATCTCTTGAACTTCCCATAGTTGTTTATTTAAATGCGTTTCTAGTCTCTCCAGCGAGTATCGCTAGAACAGATGCTCCCACTAATACAAGAGTTGTCTTGATACCTGCTGAAATTGCTTTTGAAGCACCTTCACCTACATCAAACTTCTGCATAGTTTCTACTATTTTACCAGCAGTCTCATTTTGAGAAGTAGCATAGAAAACACCAAATAGTACTAATAAAACGATAAGACCACCAAGACCAAATAAAGCTTCTTTAGGGAATTTAAAAACTCCCACGATACCAAAGATTATTAATGATGCTATAATAACACCAACTAAAACTATAGGTAAAATTATTGCTCCGTTAAAGAAATCAAATGACTGATCATTATCTCCCTTTAAGATTTCATTCAAATCTGTAGATAGTTCGTATCCTTCGTTACCAATACCTAAGAACACCTGTGCTAGGATAATCACAATAACTATTACTC
This sequence comes from uncultured Saprospiraceae bacterium, assembly GCA_937942465.1. Lineage (GTDB taxonomy): Bacteria > Bacteroidota > Bacteroidia > Chitinophagales > Saprospiraceae > JAHDGW01. The sequence continues at coordinate 9,475 of CALDEO010000308.1, read as the reverse complement.
CTAATAAAAGAGCTCCGGTCTGTCCTTGTTTGGTTAAAAAATCAAATATTCCTTTCATAATAATATTTTATTGGATACAAAAAATTACTTAAATACGCTATTTCTAGCCATTACGTCTACCAAACCGATAGAAGCGTCTTCCATTTTGTTAACGATACCGTCAATCTTAGAAACGATGTAATTATAAAATATCTGTAAAATAATTGCTACTACTAGACCGAATACTGTTGTCAATAGTGCCACCTTAATACCACCGGCAACTACAGAAGGAGATAAATCACCTACAGCTTCAATTCTATCGAATGCCTGGATCATACCGATTACTGTACCCATAAACCCGAGCATCGGAGCAATCGCAATAAATAATGAGATCCAAACTAGACCTTTTTCTAAAAGACCCATCTGTACTGAACCGTAAGATACGATTGCTTTTTCTACAGCTTCTGGTCCATTTGGAGCATTTCTTAGTCCTTCATATAATACACTTGCAGCTGGTCCAGGAGTAGATTTACATACTTCCTTAGCACCTTCAAGGTCCCCATCAGCTAATCTTTCATCGATCACATTCAATAACTTGTCTGTGTTCGTTGTAGCTATGTTAAGCGTAATTATTCTTTCTATACAAAAAGCTAGGCCTAAGATCAAACAGATTAATACAAGAATCATGAACCTCCAATCACCTTGGATGAACTTTTCTTTTAATGTCTGTAATACTCCACCGCTCGCAGCTTCGTCACCCTGTGCTAATACATCAAAAGCCCCAAAATATGCTGCTAAGAAGAATACACCTACTAAAACGAGAATTTTTCGCATGGTTTAATAAATTTATAGTTTGTTTAAAGAATTATTTTTCGATTCAAAACTTAAATTTAGAAATTAATCTTAAAGTACAAGGATATGTAGCTATTAAATTTCTGCTATGTTTCATTTAAGTCTTGACCTGACAAGCAAGTTATATCCCTAAGATGCAAATAATATACCTTTTGGTGTATTTACAAACTCCAACACTCCGTTGAATTAGAAGGGTTTACGTATTGTGTTTGCATCTATACCTTCAAAATGCATCTTTTTATGGGTATTTTTATCACCAAAATGATTTTTTAAAATAATTACACTCAATATTCACTTCAAGAGTTATTTATTGAATTTTAGTCTATAAAAACTGTACTCTGAGTTTTTCAAAAAACCTTAATTCACCTCTCAATTCAGAATATTATTTCTCACAGGATATGCTACACCGATTTTATGAATGGTATTATCAATATTTATATATCAATCGGTAATTGCCACATCAAAAAATAGGTCAGCTTAGCGAACTAAACTGACCTATTGTAATCTTAAAAAAACATGCGGAGAGAGAGGGATTCGAACCCTCGGTACGTTTGCACGTACATACGCTTTCCAAGCGTACCTCTTAAGCCACTCGAGCACCTCTCCTGACTAAGGCTGCAAAGTTGATTAATTTGCAGCATTTATCATAATCTTAATTAAGAATGAAATATTTTAATTGAATTATCATAGGTGACCTTAGCAACCTCTGCCATACTCACTTGCTTAAGTTCAGCGATTTTTTCGGCTATGATACTGATATATGCGCTTTCGTTCCTCTTACCTCTATGTGGTACCGGACTTAAGTATGGCGCATCTGTCTCTAATACAAGAGACTCTAACGGTAGCTGTGCTACAACCTTGTCAACACCCGCATTTTTGAATGTCACTACTCCACCGATACCCAAATAAAAACCTAAGTCAATAATCTCCTGAGCTTGCTCAACAGTACCGTTAAAGCAATGGAATATTCCCGTAAGGGTACCATCTTGATACTCTTTGATACCTGCAATCGTCATATCGAGACTATCACGGCTGTGTATGATTATCGGCAATTTCATCTCCTTGGCCCAGCCGATCTGTATATGATATGCATTCACTTGCTCTTTGACCAGTGTCTTATCCCAATACATGTCGATACCGATCTCTCCTACTCCTACATAGTCATTCGCCTTAAGGCTATCCTTTATTGTAGCTAAGTCATCCAGATAGTCAGCTGTAACGCTACACGGGTGCAAGCCCATCATCGGATAGAACATAGACGGATCACTTGCAGCCAATTGATCTAATACATCTATCGATTTAGTATCGACATTAGGAAGGTATACTCGTTCTACACCTTCATCCTTGCATCGTTGTATGATTTCAGGCATATCATCAAATTGTTCCATATAAAGATGAGCATGTGTATCTATTAGCTTCATATATTTTTTATTTTTAGCTTGCGCAAAGTTTACATTTTTACTAACAACATATTAAGCATTTGGCAAAATCTTCAAAATTTTATGTAGTCTGGAAAGGCAAGACTCCTGGCATTTACAATAATTGGAAATCATGTAAGTCTCAGGTCGATGGATTCTTAGGTGCTAGCTATAAGTCTTTCCCTACTATGAAAGAGGCAGAACGAGCACTCAGAGATGGACCTCAATATAAGTCTACCACTGGTGGTGCTAGAGTATCTAAGAAAGTATTTGACTATTCGACTGTAGTCGAAAAAAACAGTATCTGTGTAGATGCAGCATGCGCTGGCAATCCTGGAGCTATGGAATACCGAGGGGTGATCACCTTATCTAAAGTTGAGATTTTTCACTTCGGCCCAATGAAATTAGGTACCAACAATATTGGTGAGTTTCTGGCTATCGTACATGCTTTAGCGATGTTTAAGAGTAAAGGCAATGTGGATTCATCTATCTATACAGACTCTAGGACCGCGATGAGTTGGGTCAGAAAGAAAAAAGCAAACACCAAATTATTTGAAAAGCATAGTAACCCCGAACTCAAGGTATTGATCTCAAGAGCTGAAGTATGGCTAAAGCAGAATACTTTTAAGAATCGTATAATCAAATGGGATACCAAAAACTGGGGAGAAATACCTGCGGATTTTGGTAGAAAGTAAATTACTTACGTACAAACTTCATTCTGTATTTAGGGTCAATATTGCCCTTGCGTATCGCTTCTAGCTTACGCTTGATCAATCGTTTCTTTACAGGCTTTAATTTCTCTGTAAAGAGATTGCCTTCTATATGATCATATTCGTGCTGTATGACTCTTGCATTTAACCCTGAGTAAGTCTCAATGTGCTCTTTAAAGTCTTGGTCAAAGTATTTTATTTTGACCGTCTCCTGTCGCTCAACGTCTCCAGTGATCCTCGGTATACTTAGACACCCCTCTTCGTATGGCCACACTTTTCCTGTTTCTTCTATTATCTCGGCATTGATGAATACGGACTTGACACCGTCAGACTCTTTACCTTCTTCCATCATCTGTTGAGAGTCTATGACAAACAATCTTATAGATAAGCCTATCTGAGGAGCGGCAAGACCCACGCCTGAGGCGTTGTACATTGTATCCCACATATTATCTATTAATACAGATAATCCTTCATGGTCTGGTGTAATGTCTACACCGGTTTTTTTCAATACTGGCTGTCCGTAAGCATAAATAGGTAAAATCATGATCTATATGTGATTAAGGTATCGTTGTAAAATTACTACTGCGCTTATTTTATCTACTAGCGCTTTGTCCCTTCTTTTCTTTTTATTGACTCCTGAACTCAGGATTATTTGTTTAGCCATTACTGAGCTAAAGCTTTCGTCAGTAAAGGAATACTTTTTATTGGGAAATTGTTTTTCAATATCAAGCTGGAGTTTCTTAATATTCCCAGTGATATGCGTAGGATTACCGTCTTTGTGAGTCGGCCATCCAAATACGATCTCCTCGACTTCTTCCTTATTCATATATTGAATCAGAAAGTCTTTAATCTGTGGAGTCTCTATAGTATCTAATGGAGTCACTATAATCTGTAAAGGATCTGTAACTGCCAGTCCACATCTCTTAAGTCCATAATCTATTGATAGTATTCTAGCCACAGCGCAAATGTAAGTTGAATTAGAATAAATAAACCATTATTGGAAAAGATATTAAAACCCTAATCTCGATATAGGGCAAAAAAAAGACCCCCTCCAACATCATGGAGAGGGGTCTCATCCCAAAAACAGTAATTCTTTTGAGCTGGGAAATCTAACTCAATCTTATTTTATCACAACCATACGCTTCGTAGCAGTAAAGTTGTCAGTCTCTAATGTGTAGTATAAAATTCCTGCTGCTGCTAAAGTTGATTTATCAACAACGATCATATTCATACCTGCTTGATATACTTCGTTGTATACTTTGATCGTCTTACCTGACACATCGTATATTCTCAACTGAGCATTCATAGCTTTCGGTAAGTGGAATGATATTTCTGTAGAATTATCGAATGGGTTAGGTGTATTTTGGTATAATACATATCCTAGACCTTCGTTAGCCTCATCATTATCAAATCTCACTTCAACATTCATTAACTCTTGATCAGCATTGTATGCTTCAGCAGAAGTCAATTGTGAATTCACTTGTAGATCACTTGCTAAACTACCCGCAGCTTTCGCTTTGAATACTAGAGTGAATGCAATCTTACCTTTGTTGATTAACTCAGGTGTTACAGTATTCCAACTTGTAGTTACTAAACCTTTGTCAGCTAACTGAGTACCATAGTTGTAAGTGTTAGTCAAGATTTCTCCTGATTTACCGTCAACAAATTCTAAGTTAGATGCATCAAAGTCAAGTGTAAACTGGTATCCTAATATGTCAACATTTTGAGTTGCATAGAAAGGAACTTCAACGATGTCTCCAGCTGCAAATTCTTGATTGTTGATATCGAAACTTAAAGTCTCAGAATATCTGTTATCAATACTTTGACCTACTAGATTCGTCACTACAGTGTTGTTAACATCACCTACTTTAATTGCAGTAAAGTCAACATTCATATCATTATCTAAAGTCTCGATTGTATAAGACTCAGGTAATTCATTTTCTAAAGGATCTTCGTTGCTATCAAATGTGTATGCAGCATCCACAAATCTCCAAGATTCGTTAGAGTTGAACTCCATGTTTACACCTAAGATTAACTTTCTCAATTCAACCAAATCAATTGCTGAGATATTAGCATCATTGTTAATATCTGCTGCGATGTGCTTGTAAGGACTATCTAAGTTATCAATACCTAGGATGTGTCTCTGAACGATAACAAGGTCAAGTGTACTTACACCATTCATTGGATCCGTGTTTTTAGAAGGATCTACAACGTAGCTTCCACCTAAATTCATTTCTGGGAATGCGTATTCTCCACTTGCATCAGTATTTGCAGTATTTAAAGCTGCACCTTCAAGTTGAATAGCAACATCTTCTAAAGTTTCATTATTTTCAGTAGCAATTCTACCTGCGATTCTTCCACCTGTAGGACCTCCTGTTGTAGGACATACATTCATATTATCTTGAATAGAGATGAATGTAGTACAGAATGAGAATGAAACGATATCTCCGTTACCATCTATTGCTGTAGCATATACATCAACTGTTTGTTGACCTGTAGTATTACAATCAAAAATGATTGAAGTGTTAGACGTATCTTGTGAGAATGAGAATACTACTTCATAACCACATGGGTGAGAACTACCATTATCAAAATCATTAGCCCAAATGTCAATCATACCCCAATCAGCAGTACCGTCATTGTCTAAATCAACAGCCATTAAGTCTGTAGCTAAACCATTTAAACAGTAAGCAGTTGGTGCTTTACAGTTTTGGATTGTAAATATTTGAGTACAAGTAGCAACGTTACCACACTTATCTCTAAATGTATATGAAACACTGTGAGTACCCACTGGGTAATCTCCACTTGCATCTAAACTATTACCTGCAGCAGTAACTGGTAAGTAAGTAGCATTTCCAGCTGCATCAACATCAGCAACACCATCGTTGTTAATATCTACGTCGTATGTGTATGTCAATACATCAGTACAGTCGTCTGTAGCTGTTGCAGTCAATTCGATAAATCCTGTTGCACAAAGTGCATCAAAAGTACATGTAGATTTAGCATCACAACTACTTGTGATTACTGGATCAACAGCATTGCTTATCTTGATTACTTGAGTCCAAGTCCAAGTTGCATATGTGTTACCAATTGCTACGTTACATTGTGTTCCATATTGACACCAGTCAATAACTTTCCACTCTCTGATTATTTTGAAACATGCATCACCATTTGTATTGTTGAATGGGAATACTTGATCTGTATAGTTAGCACCTACTAGATCACACTGATCGTCTGAGAATGTAGGAGTACCTGTTACTTCTGGTAAGAAATCTGTTGATGCTGGATCGAAACATCCTTCTGCAGCAACATCAGCTGGCCATGTAATATCATCTGGTGATCCAATAGGATCAACAACGTCCGTACAACCGAAAGGTGTAGGATTCATGAATGTAATTGTTTGGAAACAAGAATCTTGTCTACCACCGTCATCTGTAGCAACAAATCTTCTAGTGATTGTTCCTGTATTACATTGGTTTAAGTTAGACTCAAAAGTTTCAGTCATTGTTACATTACAGTTATCAGTAGCAGTGGCAGAACCAAAAGCGCCAGATAAGTTGCTAGTATCATAAAATGCAGTACAGTTAACTGTCATATCCGAAGGACATGTAATTACTGGAGCCAATTTATCTTGAACTTCTACAGAAACCATACAGTCATTAAAGTTACCATTAACGTCATATGCTCTGAAAACAACCATTACGTCAGTACCAATATCAGCACAACAGAAGCTAACTGAAGGATTGAAATCAGTGATGTTATCACCACATGGAACTCCATTATCCATTCTTCTAACTAATACTTTGTCTAATTTACAGTCATCATAACTTCCGCTATCAAAAGATTCTGCATAAACAGCAGTACTACTTCCATTCTGACCATTGTTAGTCAAACCAACAACAGTATTCTGAATACAAATTGCAACTGGAGCAGTATTATCAACAACAGTTATTGTATAAGAAGCAGAACTAGAATTATAACATCCATCATATACTGTGTATGTGATCGTGTTAACACCTAATGGTAATTCTACTAAACCTCCATTTTGGTTATCTAAAAATCCATCTGTGTATGTTACATCAACAGTAATAGGATCATTATTACAGTTATCAACTGCAACAATTGCAGGTAAATTAACTGAAGCTGCACATGATACTGCACCATGAGCACCTGAGCTATAATTTCCATTTACATTTGTAGTTACTGTCTGATCTACAGGAGCAGTGAACGTAGGTGCTTCATTGTCTACAATTTCTATCATTTGTACACAATTAGGAATATCTCTAGCATCACAGTTCCACTCTATAATAGACCATGTTCTAATTATTTTTGTTACACAACCGATTGCTGGTAATTCAACATCAGTATAAGCTGATAATAAATTACAGTAAATCATAGGTGCTGGAAAAAGATCAATTCTATCTGCATCTGCAGGTACTGTATCTACACCATTGTCATCATTACCATCTGCACCTGGAGTACCTTTAAGATCTACAAAAGCAGGATCTCCAGTTAAAATTGCAGGATCATTATCATCAATACCATCTGGTCCTTCGTTATCAACGAAATTAGGATTAGGTACTGTACCAACAAGTACACCATCTTGATCCAACTGCGGAACTCCTGTTACAGAAGGTGCAGGGTGACCATTAGCATCTGTTGCATAAACACCATTACATAGTAATGCATTGTTTGATGACTCTAACAAAGGAGCAGGACATACAATATTACTAAATGGAGGACCAGGTACTCTGTTAACAGTAAATGTCAACATGCACGTAGTTGATTGATTTCCAGAAGCATCAATTACGATGTATTCTCTTTCAATAATTTTCAAAATATCAGCTGCTAAAGCACCAGAACAATCATTAGCTGTAACTAACTCTGATGATAAAATAATTGTATCAATACCACAATTTTCTGTTACGAAAGGAGCAATATCAAAAGCAAATAAGTCATAGCAGAAAAACGGCGCTGCATCAATTGCAGTCTGCGCTGCTGCACAATCGATTGTAGGAGCGATTTTGTCTTCAACCACAATATCTCCCCAACAAGAGTTACCTGATGCAGTATCAGTAACTTTCACTGTTAAAGTTTGTCCAACTTCACTTGATCCAACCATTGGAGAAGTTAAAATTGCAACTCCCTGAGCATCCATTACTGTAACTTCAAAAACACCTCCTGCACAAGAAGTTGCTTGATCGTTAAGAATCATTTCAGGGGTAATCATTGCTTGACAACTAATATCAAGCGATACCTGTGTAGAACCATTACACGCGAGCGAACATTGTGCATGTAGCACATTCGCCGAGCAGAGCAAGGTCAGTAAGAATGAAAATAGCATCGTCGTCTGCTTCATTCTTTGTTTTAAAAACGTGAGTTTCGTTTTCATCATGAGATCCATTTTTAAGTTTTAAAATGAGTTTTACTGTAGTGGGACCATCAATACGCATAGTACTTAAGGATCGTCCAAACAGGGTTAAATAAAAATATAGTAGGCAGGATTAGCCTAATAAATCTTTGGTTCTAATATTATCGTATAGGTTGGAATAGAGAAAACAGAAACGCTTTCTCAAATATGGTTCTAAAAGAACATATGTAATACGTTCTTAGCTAATACAACACAAATATAGAAAATATTTAATATGTAAAAGACTAATTTGAATATTTTTTGTCAAAACAATTAAATTAAGGCCACAAATCGCTTAATTTCAATAGTTTACAATTTTTAATAATAAGAAAATAATTTCTAAATAATGATCCAAGCCCTTCTAGAGCCAACTCTTAATAGTACTCAACATAGCTTTATTATATAGACTTCCCTATTCATAATGAACAGTGCATAAATTTCTCTTAGCTATAAACTTAGATCTTCAATATTACCAACATACTGAACTTAATAACACCCATTCTATAATATTAATAACCCCGTCTAAAGAATGACACAGAATGAATAGCTCTGACTAATACAGAAGTGACTTACTCATCTCATACAATGGTATTAGTAAAGTGTACACTTATTAATATACCAACACTAGTGTAGATTGCGTTATTTACTCCCAATCAAGACAACCCCACCCCTTATAGGAAGAAAACTTATTCTAATCTATACCATCAAATTATCCCTATATATTAGCTTAACCGGTAAATATGAAAGATATAAGGTAGACGATAGCTCAATATGCCATTCTAACTTAGCTGTAAGGTGAAGTTAATACAACTGATAGATTCTCCACCTCTCTAATCCGAGTATGGAGTTGTTACACCGTATCCTTTTTACTCACTTAACTATCAATCAGGCTATAAACCAAGAGTACAAGTTACTCACAGTTCAAACTGCTAGCCAGTAGGAGTCCGCATTCTATTAGTTATCACACCTAAACGTACTATAATAAGAAGAGCAGTAGTAAATATAATTCACTACTGCTCATTCTATAAACGAGAAAAGTCCCCCTTCAAATAAATGAAGAGAGACCATCCCAAAAACCGATTTTATTATAAACTAGAGTCTCGTTA
>CALDEO010000307.1 GCA_937942465.1 uncultured Saprospiraceae bacterium | reverse complement strand
TCTCAATCTCTGGATGGTTTCTTGGTGATGGATTACAATTTTGACAATTGTTCATTTTCTGATGATACAGGGATTCATGATGACGCTATTGCTAATAACCCGGATTGTGTTTGTGGTATTAATGATACCGGTCTTGATATTACTCAAGCTGATCAATCCCTTAGATTACCAAAGTCGATTAATACTTATCTGTCTGAAGATTTTACATTGAGTTTTTATTTTCAAGTTAGGAATACAGGCAACCCTGCATCTCTTTGGTCCTTGAGTAAGGAGAGTTCTATTGATTCGATGATGAATATTAGGTACTTACCGATGCAGCAGTTAATATCTGTACAGCTTGCAGAGTCTATAGGTACATTTATAGAGATGTCAGCTGAGATAGATCCTAGTCGATGTTGGAATCACTTTGTACTTACTAGACAAGGAGCAGATTACTATGCATATTTGAATGGAGAACTTGCGGCACAAGTAGGTGCTTCGAGACCATTAAACTTTGCTCAAGATACTAGCATTTATATTGCTAATAATCCAGGTATGCTGCCAAGTCAAGATATGTACGAAGGTAAGATCGATGAGGTCAAGTTGTTCAGTGCTTTTGCGGGATCTACAGATGTAGGTCAGCTGTATAGACGACCTGATCAGATATTAAATGTAGATACCACACTATTTCTGGGAGATGCGTTAGATATAAATATGGGGCCATCTTGTGCAACTAGTGTCATATGGACACCTGGCGATGGGGTTGTTAGTACATCTGACCTAGAACCGACGATAACACCTACAGAATCTACAACATATACTGTTTTATTGGGTGATTCGTTCTGCAGCGCGACAGATACTATTAGAATTAACGTCATAGATAGTGACCTTTTGGACTGTCAACGTCTATTATTACCGAAGGCCTTTACTCCGAATGGAGATGGACTTAACGATACTTACTTTATAAGTAACAAGTTTGTCGTTGATGAAGTGCAGTCTTTTGAGATCTATGATAGGATAGGGCAGCAAGTATTTAGTGCTCAGTCCAAATCTGCCGAATGGGATGGAAGTTTTAAGGGAGAACTTCTTAATCCTGGAATGTATTTATACAAAATACGCTATACTTGTCTTGGAGAAGAATTTAGTGTAGCTAATAACTTCTCTCTTATAAGATGATTTAATCGAAGCCATGAAGTATCACCAGATCGGAGTTTTTAGTTTTTATTTAGCGACAACCTTAATGTTAGGGCTTGCTGCTTGCGGAGACGTGAAAATTGAAACCAAAAATCAAACACCAAAGAAAGTAACTGCCGAAGTTCTTAAGCAATCTAAGAAGGAATACAAGAATAGAGCAATGGCTGATACTAGTATGTTGATAGACACGGTCAATGCTATAGCTGCCAATAAGAATGTCAAAATAGGTTCTCCTAGCAAAGCCAAGACAGAGAATATAAAAATGACTACACCAGTCATCAAAAAAACAACAAAAAAGAAAGTACGTAAGGCAATTGCCAAACCTGTGAAGAAGACAAAGAAAGGAGTACCTACAAAAAAGGTTACTAAAACAGGAAAAGTACAAGAACCAATTATTTCAAAGACTGTGACTATCCCTGCTGTTAAAGAAGAGGTAGTGAAGGTGATTGAAAAAAAGAAGGAACCACTTGCTGAACTAGCATTCAGAAGAAACTTTTATGACTACGGAAAAATAACCAAGGGTGATAAGGTGGAGCACAAATATGAATTTACCAATATAGGAGAAACACCTGTAATAATAAAAAACGCGACTGCTACATGTGGTTGTACAGAGCCGAGCTACCCATTCGTGGCGATTGCACCTGGTGAAAAAGGATATATCGGTGTTGTATATGATAGTAAAACTAAAGAAGGAGAGCAAAATGCAATCATAACGGTTACAGCTAATACAGAGCCTTCAGTATTTAAACTCTACCTCAATGGTACTGTTTTATTGCCAGATGCTGCCACACTTGATTCTACAACAGTAGATAAAAAATAGTAAGCTTTTACGAATTTAGTCCCTTTTTAGAATGTAGGTTATTCCACTTGCGATCCACAGATTAATGTGATTGGATTAAAAGAATACAACAGCTTGTTGTTGTCTGTAATACGAATATTAGTGCGACATTAAGTGCCTCATTTCGTATAGTAGCGAGGTAATGTTACATTCATAGCTATTGAAACAGAACAATTACAGGGTCTTAACTACTAATTATGGCGCTATAAGCCAAAATTAGTGAGTCCATTTTATATAAATTAGACTGTTATTCTAAATTAGACTTTTGTTGAAATATAGTACAGTTTAATACCCGAGTCTATAACTAGCTCCTAGCTGTAATAGATGAACATTACTATATCCAAATTCGCCGTAGACAGCAAGAGATGGAGTGATGAAATATCTTGCTCCGATTACTCCAAAGTAAATAAAACTTGGAACACTAACAGATGATCCACTAACATCAAGGATGCCATTTAAAGCGGATTCAGTGATTGTTTTACGTTTGTTAAAACTATAGCCTAAATAGGTGCTTGCGTACGTATCAAATTCTGGAGTAAATGGACGTCTCAAAGTAAGTTTACCTCCTACAGACATAACATTTACTCGTTCTTCTACATCTGTAGAGCAGATACAATTGGAGCTAAAGTTAAGTCCTAGCAGGCATTGTGTTGCACATAATGGGTCTTCATTGACTTGATCTACTATGTCGCCAATGGTACTCAGATCAATGGTACTGCTAGCAGTCACACGATAGTAATTTGCAAATGCGCCGATACTCAGATGTTGTGATATACCATAGTCAAATGCCGCATTGATAGATGGACTAGGACTACCACCGCCTGACGAACCACCAATCACACTGTATGCATACTCAGTAGGGTTGATGAGGCCGACACCTACATTTAGTATTTTATCTCCTTTATTATGTTGGTAGGTGATAGGGTCGCGCTGTTCTGTATCGATAACCGTTTCTTGGCTTATGCCCCATTGAGAACAGATAAAAAGTGTCAAAATCGTGATCAAGCATCTCATAGTGAATCGTTTATGTTACTATTGAGACGCAAGTTGTTGCAAAAGCAACATAAATATGACTGGTCAATCAAAAATATATTTGTTAGAACAATTTGATATAGCCTTGCCGAGTCGAAGGTCGTTGACCTCGCGACGTTGTTAATTTTGGAGTATTTTGTATGTCGATGGGTGCGGTTCGGGGTCAAAGCCCTCTAACACGATGTCCCTCTTGTTAGGTCTTCGTTATGTAGGATACATATCCCCGAGTCGAAGGTCGTTGACCTCGCGACGCATCCAACAAAATTTACCGAATACTTATCTAAATAATGTAACTGAGCCCGTAAAGTCAATGACTCTATCATCGACAAATGAAGCCTGTACATGGTAGGTATATACACCAGGATCAACGTCTGTTCCTTTAAATGTTCCATCCCATCCAGTGAGATTCTGTGAGTCGCTGTTTAGTTCTTCATGTATAAGATTACCCCATCTGTCATATACACGGAATAATGCGACTTCTCGTACGCCTTGTCCTGTAAACACCATGAACTCATCATTAACACCATCGTTATTGGGAGAGAATGTATTGGGTACATATACAAGTCGATTGTCATCTAGGATGACGTCAATCGTCTCCGTAGTACTACATCCGTTAATATCGAATATAGTAGCGGTGTACGTAGTTGATACTGATGGAAATACTGCAATCGTCTGACACA
>CALDEO010000306.1 GCA_937942465.1 uncultured Saprospiraceae bacterium | reverse complement strand
TCATATGAGATGACATTCGATCGATCGAAGTCCTCTCCGAATAATGTTATGTTTTCCTCAGGTATTTCCGTTACTTTATTTTGCTTACAAGCTAAAAATGAAATTGATATGCAAGCAATGATAAGTGTATACTTTAATGATTTCATATGGTATGTATATGGTTATTTAATGTATTTGAATCCTACGTTGAACAAAGTTCTCTGTAAAAGTACAAATTAGGACAATTGTAATGCCCATTTAAAGGGTGATTTCTGCATTCTGAGAGCTGTATATTAGGGTAGTGATGTATTATGAAAATTTCTATACGAATAATCTAAAAATTGCATTTGCCTATTAGGTATAAAAATCATACATTTGCAGTCATTTTTAAATAATTTACTAAAATCAAATTTCCTAAATGCGAAATTATGAAGTAACGTTCATCGTCGATCCCGTTCTGTCAGGCGATGAAATTAAATCGACAGCTCAAACATATTCTGATCTAATCAAGAATGAAGACTGTAAGATCGTACATAGCGATCATATGGGTTTGAGACAATTGGCATACCCAATTAACAAAAGATCATCAGGTATCTACTACAGTTATGAATTTGAAACTCCTAATGGTGACGTAATTCCTAAATTGGAATTAGCATTCAGAAGAGATGAAAGAATCATGAGATTCCTTACTTGTAAGTTAGACAAGTATGGTGTTAAGTATAATGATGACAAAAGAAAAGGTCTGATTGGAAAGAAAAAATCTAAATCAGATGATAGCAAGAAAGAAGAAATTCCTGCTGTAAAAGATGACTTAACAAAAATCGAAGGTATTGGACCTAAGATCTCTGAAGCTCTTGCTAAAGGTGTAATTACTTCTTATGTAGGATTAGCTAGTAAAACAGTTGCTGAGATAAAAGCAGTCCTTGACGAAGCTGAAGGTAACTTTGGTGCTCATGACCCATCAACTTGGGGTAGACAAGCTAGACTTGCTGCTGACGGTAAATGGGACGAATTAAAAATTCTTCAGGATGAGTTAGATGGTGGAAAACCAGCTGCTGGAACATCAGAAGAAGAATAATTTTACTCAACCCATTTAAAAGAAATAATTATGGCATCTAGAGATGATATAAAATTCTTGAGTAATCCTAATATCGGTAAATCAAGAAAAAAATACTGTAGATTTAGAAAGTTCGGCATCAAATATATTGATTACAGAGATGCAGACTTCCTAACTCAATTTATCAATGAGCAAGGAAAATTACTTCCAAGAAGAATTACTGGTAACTCATTGAAATACCAAAAGAAAGTTGCTGTAGCGATTAAGAGAGCAAGACACCTTGCGATCCTTCCTTACGTAACGGATTTGTTCAAATAAAATCGTGATATCATGGAAGTAATTTTATTAAAAAGTCAAGACAATCTAGGATTCAAACACGATTTGATCACAGTTAAAAATGGTTATGGAAGAAATTTCTTGATACCACAAAAACTTGCTGTAATCGCTAACGAATCTAATAGAAAGAAATTAGAAGTAATTGTTGAAAAAGAGAAGGCTGAAGAATTGGCTCGTTTAGGCGAATACCAAGAATTAGCAAAATCTTTAGAAGGCAAGACGCTTAAAATCGGTGTTAAAGCTGGTACTTCAGGTAAAATCTTTGGTAGTGTTACCAATATCCAAGTTGCTAATGCACTTAGAAATCAACTAGAAGTAGAATTAGATAGAAGAAAGATCGTTTTGGAAGAGGAGATTAAAACTGTAGGTAGTTATACTGCAAATTTAAACTTACACCCAGAAGTTCAGACTACAATCGCAATAGACTTAGTTGCTGAGTAAAATCAGAATTGACTATAAAAATTTAAGGGCTAGAAGATTTCTTCTAGCCCTTTTTTTGTTTATCGGTAAAGTTAGATGTATTCGTTGTGTTAGAAATCACAAGTATGACCGTTGACCTTTAACCATTTTTCAGATAATTTATAGCTTGGGCACGCTTTTGCGACCAGAGTCCAGAAACGATTACTATGATTCATCTCGATGAGATGAGCTAGCTCATGTATAACTACATACTCTATCACTTCTTGTGGAGCAAATAAAAGTCTTGTACTGAAATTTAAATTTGATTTTCCAGAGCAACTACCCCAGTTACTTCTATTGTTTTTGAGTCTTATAGCGTTGATTTCCTTTTTAAAGTGAAGATCATTAAGGCGATACACTATTTCGCTAAATTTCTCCTTCACTCTTTTCGCTAGTACTCGACTTAAAAGAGTCTGGCATGCTTTCTGGATTTCTGCTTTCGATTGATCCAATACAATATCCATGGTGATTGTATTACCCTTTATTTTAGCTTTTTGACTTGATTCGCTATCATTTATGTGTAGCAGATACTCCTCTCCAAAGTATCGGATAGTGTCCCCAGTCTCATATTTTTTAACCTCAAACCGATTATAGATTCGGACATCCTTTTTTAATGCATCTTCGATCCAATTGATAGCTCTTTCGGTTTGCTTCTTTTTCTGAGTAGGTGTCATTAAGTAGGGGACTCTCAGAGTTGCATATTTTCTACCAATAGCAATTCTCACACTAGCTCTCATTTCTTGTATAATATGTAGAGGTACAATCGCTTTATCGATTTGTACCTCTACTATCGTTTTTTTAGCCATGCTTTTTTTCAAATTCCTTCATTAAATCTACAAGCACCTGTACACTTGATATTGGCATTGCATTGTAGATAGATGCTCTGAAACCACCAACTGACCGGTGACCTTTGAGTCCACTACAACCAGCCTCGGTACACATATCCATAAATATGCTACTCTTTGATTCGTCGTTTGCCACAAAACAGACATTCATTAGTGATCTGTCTTCCTTCTTTGCAGTACCTTCAAAACAGCTGTTCCTGTCTATTTCATTGTATAATAAGTCCGCTTTCGCAATGTTGCGCTTTTGCATATTTCTTACACCGCCGTTTTCCTTTATCCAACGCAATGTCAACATTGAACAGAAAATTGGGTAAACAGGTGGGGTGTTGAATGATGATTTTCCCTTTATATGAGTCTCATAGTTGAGCATCGTAGGGATTACACGATTTACTTTACCTAGAATATCCTTTTTTACGATCACTATAGTTACACCAGCAGGGCCTAGATTTTTTTGAGCTCCTGCATATATGATATCATGCGCTGCAATATCCACAGGGCGACTGAATATTTCAGAAGACATATCTGCTACCAGCCTATTACTAGTCTCTGGCATTTGATGAAACTGTGTCCCAAAAATGGTGTTATTACTTGTATAATGTACATACCTAAGTGTATCAGGTATCGTCAGTCCTTTAGGTATGTGATTAAAATTCTCATCCTTAGAACTTCCTACTTCATTTATATGACCATACAACTTAGCTTCTTTTATAGCTTTTGTCGACCAAGTTCCTGTATTTATATATCCGGCAGTTTCGTCTTCCTTCAATATATTCATAGCCGTCATAAAGAACTGACTACTTGCACCTCCAGTTAGAAACAAAACCTCGTAATCATCATTGATCTCTAAGAGATCCTTTATTAGTTGATTCGCCTCTTCTAGTACACTTACAAATTCCTTGCTTCTATGTGAAACCTCTAATACAGATAAGCCTGTACCGTAAAAATCTATGACCGCCTCACTAGCTTCTTTTATAACTTGTTGAGGTAATATTGCTGGTCCTGCAGAAAAATTGTGTTTCATATTAATTGATAATTAGAAAAATTGAAAAGGCCAATGCTCGTGCCAAAGCAATTGACTCATTATTATATAGTCAGGAACAAATCTAGCTCCCTCATTAAACTTATACTCAAGATATTGTTAATTGATGACATAATAAATGTTTTTGATCAATGGATATTGAAAGAAATGAAAAAAAGCTCATGACATTAAGGTGGTTCATTAAGTGGTTTTAGCGTATTATTGATTGCATTACTTTTCTAGATAGATCTTATTATGATAGATAATTTGTTGTATTTCCCTTTATAAGATTGTACACTCTGCTTTATAGTACTACACTATGTGTTTGTTCCACATTAGTTTCTTTATGCTTTCGCAAATATGCCAATATGGCTTAGTTGATAAAATGAATATTGATATATCACTATTGGCTATATAATTCTAAGAGCAAGAGTGGGGGATAGTGCAGTTATAGCTATGTGCAATAAAGTATAACTTCCAGCTTTTCTTATGCTTACTCTTATCACGACGATTATTAGTATAGATAGTAATTGAAGACAGGTGTTGTTATTTATGTACTTATTGAATACGTTTGTGAGTCATGGTTGGAGTCCATTAGTATATAACTATGACCAGCTTATTAATGGTTTCTAATAATACTGTGGTAAGATCTACTTGTATAGTTGTA
>CALDEO010000305.1 GCA_937942465.1 uncultured Saprospiraceae bacterium | reverse complement strand
AATGCTGGTACGGCACCACCAAATAGATCATCGTCCATATAAAGAGCTAGTTCTGGATTATAAAAATATTCGTCTAATGTTGTTTCACTTATTTCATCGTAAGGAGAGATTCTATTCCAAAAATCTTTCTGTCCTACTGGTATCACTGCTTCGTTGGTCAATGGCATACCGAGTCTAGATACTTGGATCCAATCACCTGAGTAAGATGCACTACCGTCAGCAGCTAATGTCTTGATTGCTGGTCTACTTGCTGATGCCCATACTCCGATTGTAAAGTTACCATCCAAGATAGATGTAGGTGTAGGGTCAACGCCAGACTTCAACAATGTTGAAATAGGTATTTGTAAAGCAATACTATGTACATTGTACTTAGCGATAGCATCTCTAGCTGGGCCATTCTGTCTAGGAGCATCTCCTAAGTCAAATATACCACCTAAGTCTACATAAAAAGGATCATCACAAGGTCCTGCAAATACAGTCTCTCCAGTCGTTGCTGCAGTTACCGTATTATTCCAAATTGTTGCATAGTCCATATCTAGACCTGCTCCACCTTCGATAGATCTTGGTCCGATGTTCGGTGGTGCTACTACCCCATTTTCTAGGATCACAGCGTATGTTACTCCACCATCGATACTTCTTTCGAGAGTATATGTAGTTTTTAAATTTTGTGCTCCTAGACGAATATTGAAAAACGTCGTAGGGTCTTCATTTTCTTGATTGAATGTAAGTCTGTAGATGATTTCATCTGCACCATTACTTGCATCGTTATCAATATGTATTTCATAACGAATATTCTCACCGAATGAGTAATAGTTGGGTCCACCAAATGGTAACTCAGCAGGGATATAATTCGCAATAATTGTAATTGTATTTGGATTGTCAGGGCTTCTAAAAGCATATAAATCCGTATTGTCAGCTAAAGGATCATTAGAGATCAATGGAGCCTCTCTATGACTCGATGCAAACATCGTTAATGACATACAAAAGAGCAGTAAAATCAATACTGTTTTCTGTGTCACCGAGGCAAAATCACCTCTTAAGTGTTGGAGTTCTTTCATTGTTATAGTTGTTAGATTTAGTAATAAGAATCGTGTAAATTCTGGTTAAATAAATTGTAGTATAAAAGGGTGTTTATTGCTTTTTTGATATCCGTATCTAGCTGTTGCTTTTGAGCTGTACTAATACTGGATCTTTAGAGTTGGTGACTGACGCCTGAGCGATATGCTGCTTCATTGAGTCTCTGTTTCCTTTCTCTAGATATACTGATGCGAGTTCTTTATTGACATCTATATTCTCTGGTCTTTTCTTGTATTCTTTCATCACATACTCAAGCGCTTGGTCTTGATCATTAAGGATGTCTCTGTAGATCTGAGCATACTCAAGATTCATGTTGTGCCCTGCTTGCTCATCATCAGCTAACATTGCGAAGATTTCTTTCATCAATGGATCAAGTTCTTCATTACGATCTTGGTCTTTATATATTTGCGCAAGCTGCACGTAGTACCCTACTTCTGGTATAATATTGATTGCTTCATTTATTGTTTTTTCGGCTGCAGCCAAATCTCCTTTTAGATATTGCACTTCTCCTTTTGCCGCTATTGCGAATGGGTAGTTTTCTCTTGTCTGTAAGATTTGATCGTATATATTATCCGCTGTTTCTAAGTCTCCATACTTGACATATAGATTGCCTAGTGTGAGCATAGCCCATGCTGTCTCTTCGTACCCTGGGTAACCTGATTTGATAGCCATTGACATTGCCTCTTTAGCACCGTCTACATCACCGTGTATTTCACGTAAGTAAGATATCCTTGAGTAGGATCTAATATCTGGTTTGATAGACATCATTTTATCCGCCATCGCAACAGCTTCTTTATAATTACCTAGTTCTACATTGGCATCTATCAATACACCATATATCTGGGCATTCATAGGATTTAGGGCTACAGCCTCATTACCCACTTCTAGTGCTTTAGAAAACTCATGCAAGGATAGTAGTACACCTGCTCGAGCAACCATCGCCCTAAATTTGATGTCCTCTTTAACATCTATAGCAACCATGATTTCGTCGGTGAGCTTCAAGGCAGCTGGATAATAATGTCCATGCTCACCAGTTACTCTTGCTTCTTTTACAAATAGCTCAACTAGGTTCAGTTTAGCTTCATTGTCTGTAGGATTTTTGCTCAGGGCTTTTTGTTGATCCATGTAAAAGTTTTGTACATAGTCCCACTCTTTACCCATTTGTATTTTCTCGTTTCTATCTAGTAGTTTGATTTCACTATTATTAGATGTGTCTTGATTTGACTCATTCATATTAGCTTCTCCGCATGAAGCCAAAATGCACAGTAATAGTATGACGCAGGTGATATTAATTAATTTCATTTCTAAAGTATTTTGATTTTGTATGGTTTACGGGTTGATGTACGGGGATCGGATTGCAATCGGTTTTATTAATTGAATAAAAAGTTAAACAAAAATTAAGGTCTCATTATAAGTCCTTACATTTCAGCTACTTGTATCGTTTTATTTCTATATAAAAGATTAAACAAATAATAAACTACTAGCACCAAAGCACCGACATCAAGGCTAGAAAGGGGATCTATTGCTTAGGAGATAATTGATGAGGCTACAATAAGGCTCGTCAGAGACAGATTTTTAAGCCTTTCGGCGAATGTTATACGGAGTATCATATAATTAGCTCTATTTTCGCAGAATGAAAGTTGCTGTTATAGGTGGAGGAGCTGCAGGATTTTTTGCAGCCATAAATACAAAGATTAACTATCCAGATAGTGAAGTCGTCTTATTGGAGAAAACCACTAAGCTACTTTCTAAAGTAAAAGTATCAGGCGGTGGCCGTTGCAATGTCACCAATGGATGCAAAAACATTAAAATTTTATCGGCTGGCTACCCGAGAGGAGAAGAACTACTAAAGAAGGCTTTTAAGATATTTGATAATAAAGCTACATGGAAGTGGTTTGAGTCAAGAGGCGTACCACTCAAGACAGAGGATGATGGCAGAGTATTCCCACAGAGCAATGAGTCTCAAAGTATCATAGACTGTCTCATGTTAGAGATGAAGCAACTCGGCATTGATATTCTGACAAAGAAATCTGTTACATCTATACAATCGCAAAACGATCAACTCCATCTCGAAGTAAAAGGTGACACGATCAAAACTGAGATATACGATAAGGTCATCATCGCAACAGGTGGCTCACCCAAAAGAGAAGGACTCAAATGGCTAGAAGAGTTAGGACACAATATACTAGACCCGGTACCATCCCTATTTACATTCAATATGCCGTCGGAGCCAGTGAAGGAACTGATGGGTGTCGTCGCACCAAACGCAACTGTAAGTATACAGACAACTAAGCTCAAGGCATCAGGACCATTATTGATAACGCATTGGGGTATGAGTGGCCCTGCGATACTTAAGCTATCATCGTTTGGCGCAAGAGCCTTGTATGAGATGGGCTACAACTTCGTAGTACAAGTCAACTGGGTCGGTATCATCAATCAAGATCAGATCGCAGCGACCCTATACGATATCGTGAAGTCTAACCCCAAAAAGCAAATATCTAATATCAAACCCTTCGAACTACCCGAACGACTGTGGTTGTTCTTATTAAAAAAGATGGAGTTGCCATTGGATAAAGTCTGGGGTGAGTTAGGTAAGAAAGGAGTCCATAAGATCGTAAGAGTACTTGCTAATGATAGCTACAATGTCAAGGGTAAAACAACTTTTAAAGAGGAGTTTGTAACCTGTGGTGGAGTAAGCTTGGATAGCATCAATCATCATACTATGCAGAGCACAGCCTGTCCTAATCTATACTTCGCTGGAGAGGTACTAGACATCGATGGTATTACTGGTGGCTACAATTTTCAAGCGGCTTGGACAACTGCTTTTAAAGCAAGTAAGCTAGGCAATTAGACTCTACCGACTATTATTAAGTAGTTACAACCGGATGTCATTAAGGAATTAAATTTGTTCAGATAAGAACAAATTTAATCATTATCTTGTCGTAGGTTTTTGATTATTCACAAGTCTGTACTTAATAAATCTACAACTATCGATACGCAACAAATCATCCAGAGTATAAGAAAACGAGATCAGAATGGTCTATCCCACTTGTACAAAAACTACAGCGCCTCTATTTTTGGTATTATATCTAGGACTGTAAAGGAAAAAGAAATAGCCGAAGAAGTACTCCAACAAACGATGTTAAAAGTCTGGGATAAAATAGATCAATTTGACGATACAAAGAGTTCTCTATTTACCTGGATAAGCGTAATAGCAAGGAATACTGCCATTGACAAAGTACGACTCAAAAGTTATCAGAATAGAAATAAAACCGAAGACATAGAACCTCACGTATATGACTATGGACACTCGGAAAACAACTCTTCTAAAATTGATGTCCAACGACTTACGTTAAACCTAGATCCTAAATACAAGATCGTTTTAGACAAAATGTATCTCGAAGGCTATAGCCAAAGTGATATTGCTAAAGAACTAGACATCCCATTAGGTACGGTAAAAACAAGATTGCGAAAGGCAATCAGCATTTTAAGAAACGAGTTGAAAGATGAGAAAAAATTATTCCTCGGAATGCTCATGGCTTCACTCCTAATACTTTTAACATTATGGCTATGACGCCGGATAACATACGAGAAAATGGATTACTAGAATTATACGTTCTAGGAGATCTTAATACCGCCGAAAAAGCGCAAGTAGTGCAGGCAGTAAATAATAGTACCGATTTAAAGATTGAGCTCATCCAAATAGAACGAGCTTTTAAATCATACGCTGATGCTCATGGAATAGAACCATCTCCCCAAGTACTAGATAGAGTCCTAGAGGATATCAGAGGTAGGAAAAATAGCAGTAGTGATACAACTCAAGCACCTGGCAAGTCGTCTAATCTCAAGTCTCCATTAAACTTGGGTCTAGCAATGATCACAATGATACTCGCAGTTTGTAGCATCTGGTCACTCAACAATATGAACGAAGAAAAAACTGCTCTAAGAGAGCAAGTAACCTTGTGTAAAGAAATGGAACAACAACGATCTATGCAACTTGCAATGTATCGTGAGCTTAGTAATAATGACAACCAAATAGTCATGTCCACAGCTACTGAAAAGTATCCACAGACTAAGCTTGTTATACATAATAACCCGAACTCTAAACGAAACTTCTTGCAAATACAGAACTTACCCGAAATATCAGATAAACAAAGTTATCAATTGTGGTCACTTAAAGGGGATACCCCTCCTACTCCATTGAATGTATTTCAAGGATCAGAAGGAGATCTCATAGAAGTTGATCATATCGAAAATACGGATGCATATGCCATCACTATTGAAGATCTGGGTGGTAAAGAAAGTCCTGACTTAGATAACATTATAAGTATA
>CALDEO010000304.1 GCA_937942465.1 uncultured Saprospiraceae bacterium | reverse complement strand
CTCTGCAGATACGTTTAATGCAAGTAATGCTGTTAATACCAAATACATGATATTAATCATCAGTTGCCTGGGTTCCTTAGGTATAGACATATTTTAATTTTTAGATTAGTTATTTAATGTAATATGTCTTGGATTATTTCAATCCACCTTGGAATGCAGAAAGAACATTACCATATACTCCATTTAATGAAGCTAGATTTCTGTTAAGAGAATCCATTTGTTCTTTATATACTTTAGTACCATCTACAGTATCATTCAATGCAACCATTGCATCATTTAATTTTGTGTAGAAGTTATGCATAGATTTCATTTGCTCTCCAGTCTCAGTGAAGTCAACTTCCTGAAGTGCTTTTAATGAACCTAAACTTTTTGACATGTTTTGTAACTCATCTAACATACCGCCTAACTTGCCCTCAACCTGCTCTGCGTTTAATGCTCTACCTGCACCACTTGTTGCTCCACCTGCTGTCAACGGAGCTATATTCGTATTGTACGAATCTAAACCTGGGTATAATTTTTCCCAGTAGTAATCTTTTTCTGGTGGTAACAGACCTAACATAAGGAATAATCCTGCCTCTGTTAAAAGTCCAATTGTTATGAATAAGTTACCTAATGGGTGACTTGTAATCTTCATTAGTGCTCCAACCATTACTACGGCGGCTCCAACTCCAATTATGAAATTCTTTATGTATTTAAAACCCTTTGATTTAATAAAACTCATTTTCTCAAAATTTAGATTAGATTAGATAATTATATACACTACACTGTCTGTTAAATACAGCGTATTTTACTTGTTGACTAACTCAGAATTTAATTCCGGTTAGGGCATTTCATTCATTTAAAAATGGAATAGTTTGATCGTGACCAAATTCCTACTAAAAATCATTAGCTGATCTTCCTAGGAATGTAAGAGCACATCTAAATCCTATGTAAGACTTCGTAGTATCTTGATACTCCCAGTGACGTGTTCCTGTCTGTAGGTAGTAGTAGATATCCTTCCAAGATCCACCTCTGATTACTTTTCTTTTGTAAACGTCAGGATCAGAATCTTTAGCGTCATACTTAACATCTGGATTTAAATCATGTTGGTGTCTGTACGCATTCTCTACATAAGCAGACTCAGTCCACTCAGATACATTACCAGCCATGTTATATAGACCATAATCATTCGGGAAGTAAGCATCTGCTTTCACTGTGTATTGACCACCATCCTCAGGATAGTTACCTCTACCAGGCTTAAAGTTTGCTAATAAACAACCTTTAGCATTTCTTACGTAGTAACCTCCCCATGGGTATGGAGCTAGTTCTCTACCACCTCTTGCTGCATATTCCCACTCACCCTCTGTAGGTAGTCTGAATTCTTCAGTATTAGGCTCATCCGCTCCTTTGAAAGAGTTCCAAAGTTTAGTTCTCCAGTGACAGAATGCTTTAGCTTGCTTCCAGTTAACTCCAACTACAGGATAATCATCAAAAGCTGGGTGCCAGTAATAGTTTCTTGTAAATGGTTCGTTATAACTATAAGCGAAGTCTCTGATCCAACAAAGTGTATCAGGGAAAATGTTCACTGTTTGTTTTTTAATAAGGTTTGTTCTTACACCTATATCTTTACTGTGAGCAGCTTGTTGCCAGTCAATCCAGTCATAAGTATATTCGAACTTACTTGTGTTGATTTCTCTTTTTCCGTCAAATGCATTATCACCTTCGTAATACATCTCGGCTAAGTCCTCACCAGAGTAATCTAGTTCGTACTCCCAATCAAGTTTTTCATTACCATAGTCGTCTTCAATGAAGTCTCCCATAATAGTATGTGCAATTGAGTCTTGTACCCAATCAACAAACTGACGGTATTCATTATTAGTAACCTCTGTGTCATCCATAAAAAATCCTTGGATGGAGATTGCTCTAGGTTTTTGTGTGAAAGTTTGGAATACATCTTGGTCACTTTGACCGATGTGAGCTGTTCCAGAAGGAACATATACCATTCCGTAAGGGTTGAGTCCGTTCCAAGTTGGTCTATCCATGACTCCGATTAACTGACCATCTTCATTTCTACCACAGCTACTCATAACGAGTACCATGAGAAATAGGGTGTAGAGAGATACTGTACTTTTCTTCATCTTTTAAAGCTACTATTTATCCAAAATGTTGTGCCTCATGTATTTAGAGAACCAAATATAACCTCGTATTTGTGAATACAAAAATTAATCTTGATTATTCCTAAAAAATTCAAAGCATTTATCCAAAACTATGAGCATTATTAACGGTTAAAAAAAACAATTATTTCATATCCGTTAACCTGAAAGCAATCTTTTTTACTTTGTTTGCTCGAAAATAAACTAAATATCCAATCTTTCTTAAAGATTTCTTGGATTGTATATAATTTTTGGTGCAGCTCCTGCACCAATCAGCCTATTAAGGCTATATTTTATTAATATTTCGTGTGATCCTTCATTAACTCTTTTTATTGCAGAAAGTCCAGCATCAAAAGAATAAGATAATGATATATGCTCACTAAGCCTCATTCCGACTATTCCAGCTAAAGCGTCAATAGACGTGTTATTATAGCCACGTAATGATATTCCACCAAAAACATTGCCATTGTGCTGAAGTACGAAAGAAAAATCGGTTTGAACCCAATTTTCATTCACCTTTAACAAAAAAGAAGGTTTCATTATTAGTCTATCATTAATGCGTTGCTTGTATTGCAAATACAAATCAGCATGCGGAACAAGCTTAAGTTCTGCCTCCCCTATACTTGCAGGAATAGCTGCCAATTGCTTAACATCTACTCCAAATTCTAGTTTCTTGGCTTTGTAGTATATACCTAAGACCCATTGCGGAGACCATCCCCCCTGTTGTAAGACAGATAATATCGGATCATTATGATTAATGACCGCACCATTATAAGTACCATCTGGAGTGATCAACTTGCTCCCATCAATAGAAAACTGAGAAACACCAGCTTGTAACGCAACCGCAAGTAAACCCGAACTCGAATCAAAAATCTTACTTATCGAGGCATGTACACCCGTTTTACGTAAGTTGCCCAGTTGCTCATTTTCAACTTTCATACCCGCAGCACCATTGATCTTATATAATGGCAAGTGACCATTGATCATCTGAGTACTTGGATTCTGTATAAGACCTGAGTATTGATTACGAATGTTAATATTTACATCCATTGTGAATGACATTCCCGCGTAAGCTGGATTATATGCATATGGGTTGAGCATATATTGAGTACCCTGATATGTCTGCTGAGCAGTCATATTTATACTTACTACAATAGTAGCAAGGAAGAACAATAGGGTTATTCTTTTTCTCAAGTCATTCGGTTATGGACTGAAAACTACAATAAATTGACAGTTAAATCGAATTTATCACCAATTATAATATCATAATTTGTCCGTCAAAACATAATTCCATATTAGCAGGCAGCATACTATTTACATCATGATGGAGTCCCATAGCATGGCTCATATGTGTAAAGTAAGTCTTTTTGGCATTGATCCTGTGAGCATAATCAATGGCCTCTCGCAATGTAAGATGCGCATGATGGTCTCTATGATGTAATGCATCTAATACCAATACATCAAGCCCCCGGAGCTTTTCTAGAGATTCGGTTGGTATTGTTTTCACATCAGTGAGATAAGCAAAATTTTCTATCCTATATCCTAATATCGGCAGTGGGCCATGTAGTATATCTATCGGCGCTATATCGACTCCCTGGATGTTAATATTACCATCTAGCTCAAACATATCAAACTTAGGAGCACCCGGGTATGGTTGTGGTGTGAATGCATACTGAAATCTATTCCTAATCTCTTCTACCACTCTTGGTGAAGCATGTACCGATACTGGCTTTCGTTGCTTAAACATGATAGGACGCAGGTCGTCTAGACCTATAACATGATCGTTGTGCTCATGAGTAATCAATAATGCATCTACCTCTGAGATATCATTACGTAACATTTGTTGTCTAAAATCAGGACCACAATCTATCTGCAAGTGTACTCCTTCAATCTCTATATGAACGCTTACTCTCAGACGAGAATCTCTAGGATCATCAGATAGACATACCGGACACTGACAACCAATAACAGGCACCCCTTGCGATGTACCCGTACCTAATATTGTAATCTTCATTGCCATAGACTGAAAGATAAGTTATTCTATCATTTCCTGACGTAACGCAGGGCTTTAATATAATAAGGTAGATAAAAACACCTTAATACCCTACTGCAAGTAGCGACACTAGTAAACTAAAATAAGAAAAAATTGAAATACTTACACTTTAAGACCATTCTCCGAAAGGAAATGAATCGAAGGCTTTGATAGCTTATCGTACTCTATCTTGATTTGATTGAGAATATTAACAAGCACCTCAAATCGACCGCCGTAGTCAAAAAACTTATTAACTATAACAACATTAGAATCGTGGACATGGCAATAGCCTGACTGAAAGTTTCCCTTTTCATATCGAACTCGATATCCAAGTTCGTCAAATATTTTCTCAATCTTAGGTAGATATGACTTTCGTACCTTCATGTATTGTGTTGTTAAGTCTATACAAATATAGGACTTATTTCAATACGAAAAATGTCAATGTGTATAATACCCAAATAACGAAGTAAAATCTTAGTACCACAACAATAGCCTTTTATGCCTTACAGGCAACATAGATTACAATGGATTGAAAGGTACTTGCCAGTCTCGCTTCACTGAATAGTACCTAATAATGATGACTATAGCTATCGGTACAATGATAAGAAAATGAGGAGCAGAGGTAAATCTGAGTAGCAATAAATATGCGAGACCTCCAATGAGACATGCGGTTGCATAGATTTCTTTCCTGAATATAAGCGGCACCTCATTGGACAACACATCACGTATAATACCCCCAAATACTGCAGAAACAATACCCATCATCAATGCGATGTGCTCCGGCAGTCCAACCTCAAGACACTTATTGATACCAAGTATTGTAAATAGTGCTATCCCTACTGTATCAAATATAAAAATGCCTTTCCTGAACTTTATAATATACTTCTTAAAAAAGAAACAAAACGGTACTGCAGCTGCAATGACCGTCAGATAATGAGGATTGAGCATCCAACCTACAGGAGTCGACCCGATCAATATATCTCTAAGAGTACCCCCTCCTATTGCAGTCACTAGCCCTAAGACAAATGCACCTACGATATCAAACTTCCTCTCCACGGCAGCAAGGACTCCGCTTATCGCAAATACCAATGTACCTAGTAAATCAATTGCATAAATCGCTGACATAGTATCTATGATTAAGAATGTATAATACGAAGGTATAAATTATGTATTTTTAATAGCTACTTATGGTCAATGAAAACATTCGCTGATAAATATTAAAATTTTAACACATATGTAATCATTCGTTAAAACCGCATTAAATACAATAAGTATGGTAACTAATCGCCGAATAAATACGACTTTTAAGTATGAACTGATTTACTAACTCAAAATGAATGCCATATGAAAAACTTCCTTTACATAACAATCGTAGCAGTAGTCATAGGGTCTTGTACAAACATCAAAAAACTGGTCGAACAGGGTCGCTATGAGGAAGCACTGGATCATGCCATGAATAAAATGGCAGGTGAAAA
>CALDEO010000303.1 GCA_937942465.1 uncultured Saprospiraceae bacterium | reverse complement strand
GCCAATGAAATATTACCTAAAGCATATGGTAGTGATCTTGGATTTGTCTATAAACCTAAGTCTCGTATTTGGATTAATGCAGCTTTGTGGTATTTGTTCTTGGAGCAAGAGTTTGTATATGTAGGTGATGCAGGTATCGTAGAGCCGTCTGGTAGGACGGAGCGAAAAGGGATTGACCTCGGTATTAGATATCAATTAACTAATAATTTATTTTTAGATACAGACTTAACGTATACATCTGCAATATCCATCGATGAACAAGAGGGGAGCAATAGGATACCGCTGGCGCCCGTATTCACATCAGCAGGCGGAGTTACATATAAGGGTCAGCGGGGTATTTTTGGAAGCCTTAGATATCGATATTTAACCGACCGACCAGCCAATGAAGACAACTCGATCATTGCTCAGGGGTATTTTATTACGGACTTTAATATTGGTTACAACTTTGATAGATTGAGCCTTGGAGTGACAGTAGAAAACGTATTTAATCAAGAATGGAATGAAGCACAATTTGCAACTGAGTCGAGACTCGCTAGTGAACCTGCATCGGTTGAAGAGCTACATTTTACTCCTGGTACACCGTTCTTTGTCAAAGTCAATGCGCGTTACAGATTTTAATGATAAAGTCTCTAGTGAATAATTTTAGTCTAGATTGACCTCTATTGCTTCAGCACCTTTAAATAGTGTATTTGTAGGTCATTGACCTTAAGAATTACATAATAATATCCAGCCGGAGTAGCCGCATCTGGTTGCCATGTCGAGTGATATTTGCCAGCAGGCATAGACTGACTCTCTAGAGTCGCTACTTGTTGACCTTTATTATCAAAAACTAATAAACCGACATTAGCACGGCTGTATATACTGTAGTGGATGTCTACTGAGTCTACAAATGGGTTGGGTTGCACGCTATAGAGTATGCCCTTATCGGTATGTATATCATTGGTACCCACGACACCGAGGCCATCGACCACAATATCCCAGTTCCCTTCTAGTACACCATTTGCATTGGTGTTCAGAGCAATTATCCTAGATGATGCATCAAATGTACCAGAGTCAAGTGATGCAGCAGCATCCTCGGGTATAGAAGTATCCCCTTGAAAGTACAATTGGGTGATCAATTCTGGAAAGTCAGGTGGTGTGATTTTAAAGTGTATATGTGATGGTCGGTACTTTGATCCGTTTAGATATTTACCAGGTTTGATCGTTTCGAATGTGTAGAACCCTTGAGCATTAGACTTGGTGATGCCTCTTAGATTATAACCATCATTATCATATGTTCCAGCATCATCGGCGTGCCATATATCGATGATCGTATCTGGTAAAAACTGACTGCAATCAAGATTACGAACCCTTCCTGTTATTATGATTCTTTCTCCTTGTTCATTGGTCGCAGCAAGATTATTGTCATCGCCTAATATTGGTGGTCCACTCGTATAAAAAGGACCCTGACCATAGTAATCAAGTGTGGTAGGCTCACAGCTTAGGTCTTCAACTTTCGTCGAATCATCAATTAACTTTGTGGTAGGACCTAAACCAGCACCTACTGCTAAGAATGCAGTGTTTTTGAGAAATGACCTTCTTGAATCTTTAGACATAGTTAATTATTGACAATTTACAATTGGAACCTAACTATCTTAAAGATGTAATATTTTGAATGCAATTAAAAGTGTGGCAATTATTTTAAACTATTTTTAACTGATAATCAGCGAGTTATTGGTTTATTTGGAAAATAATTGCGTTAAAGAGAATGATTTGTAATTTTTAATCTTCTTACCTTTAGTAATGCTTAAGTGATAAATTCTGTTTTAGATATATCAAAGCTCCAGCGTGGTGATCACTCTGAGCTC
Organism: uncultured Saprospiraceae bacterium; assembly: GCA_937942465.1. GTDB lineage: Bacteria > Bacteroidota > Bacteroidia > Chitinophagales > Saprospiraceae > JAHDGW01. The sequence continues at coordinate 2,459 of CALDEO010000303.1, read as the reverse complement.
AAAAGGTTTAGTCGACTTGTTGTGGATTGGACTTATAATTTGGTGTATAATTATGTGTTGAATAAAGAGGATGCCGAGGAGATAACCCAAGATGTAGTCATAGCAGCGTTGAATGCTTTAGATAAGTTTAAAGGTCAAGCCAAATTGCAAACTTGGGTATATAGTATTGCGATCAATAAGAGTAAAGACTTTATTAAATATAAATCTCGTCAAAAGAGAAGTGGTAAAGTCATATCGATCAATAGAAGTGATGATCAAGTACCGTTCTATGAGCCAGTGGATAAGATACACCCTGGGATGCAACTTGAATCAAAAGAACAGCTTGAAGCTATGTATTTTGGGATTAACAGTCTGCCAGAAAATCAGAAGAAAGCACTGATTATGACTAAGTTGGACCAGATGTCACAAGCAGAAGTAGCTGGTGTACTCAATGTCTCTGTCAAGGCCATAGAAAGCCTGATGAGTAGAGCAAAAAAGAATCTAAGAACATATTTAGAGAATGAAGGGATACAAAATTTTAAAAAGTAAATTGAATAACAATGTCAGATAATAAACATTGGGTAGATCATATAATGAATGAGTTGGATACCGCTAGTAAAGTAACTGCGGATGAAGATTTTATAATCAGAATGCAGAAACTAGCTATAGAACAATCTATGGTCAAATCAAAGGTCTCAAAATCTATGTTAGTAGGTATTGCGGCAAGCTTGTTAATTCTATTTAGCATGAATATATTGATATACACAAGTGCATATAACACTGAAGGACAAACAGAACTTGCTAGTACAGATGATACTAGAGAGGGTATGTATTTGATACCTACAAATTTTATTGACTATGAGTAAATCAAAATTACTTCTTGGTGCCGTTGTATTAATGGTGATTTTAAATATTGGGTTGTTAATATTTATCGTCATTGGTATACCTTCAAATAAGGGGCCTCGTCAAATGAATAAACCTCCTAGAAACCCTCTTGCTATAGTCAAGAATAAAATTGGATTTGATGAAGACCAATTGGCATTATTTTCAAAAAGTATGAATGAACATAAGGTAGGTATCAAGTCTATGCGAGATGACTTACATACTAGTAGTGTGGAGTATTATGAGACTGGACTGCAGGACACAGCTCTTAGAGATAGCTTGATCCAAGTAATAAACGATTTGAATGAAAAAGTCTATCGGGTCAACTCTAAGCATTTCGACGATTTGAGAACAATAGGTACAGAAAGTCAACAAGTTGAAATAGATCAATTTATTAAGCATTTGCTAATCTCCAAACAACAAAGGAAGGGAAGATAAATTAACTAGTGGGACATCGTAGGATCCAATAAGTCGCTAACGGCAGAAAGGCCTGTATTAAACGTTGTTTCGATCAAAATTCCATCCTTATTAAAAACGTAAGTTCTGGGTACCGATAATAATTGTAGTTCTTTGGCACTTGAGTCAGATATGATTATGGGGTCAAATTGCATATTGTGTTTGCTATAGAAATCCAATATTTTAAGCGAGTCTGATTTATATGCTATTGGTATAAACTGTATGTTTTTCTCTTTGAATTCATACATGCTGTAATGATACTCTTGCATCTTGGATACGCAAGGCATACACCAGGTAGCCCAAAAATAGAAAACAGTCTTGTCGTAACTAGCAAAGTCAGGGTTAAAGCTGATTTCATTTTTAGTTAAAGTTATTGGTATATATCGATCAATGTATGATAGGTTTATCGGTCTATTAGATACTACTGCAGTTGGTACACTTGAGATATTGACACTATCAAGTTGATATGATTTGCCATTGTAGCTGATCAAATTCTTTTTATTTATGAGTGCTACTTTTGGTCTCAACTCGGTTGAGTGCTTGATACCTATGTAGTCTATTGCTAGTTCATTGTATATACCGTTTTCATTCCAGTCTATCAAATACCATTTTAGTCCGTTGATAGATACTTCTTGTGCTTGCTTTTCGACTTTTGAGTATCTATGTTCATTTTGAAATATAGGTGCATCAAGATGAACGGAAAATGTGAATACCGTCTCAGTAACTTGATGCAATGGACGATTACAACTATAGGCAATCGTTATCAATAGGATACTAACAGATACGGTAAAGAGTCGCGTCATTTTGATCCTTTGAGTTGCAAGCATTTGGTATGTATTTAAATTTTAAAAATATGAATATACACAATAGGTATTGACCCCAGCAAGTAGTATTGGTTATAAATAAGTAATGCCTGCTACTAATATGTTTTATTGGTAGCAGGCATTATTATATTGCTGTATATTTTCTATGCTCAGTGAGGCTTATGTCACTACCTTAAATATACTTATAATGTTATCTAAGTCAGGACTTTCTTTACCACCCAGATCTTCAATAGTGATGGCATATGCATCCGTATTTTCGATATGATCAACTTCTATGAGATCTCCTTCTGATCCTTGAAATACATTCAATGGAGTAGG
>CALDEO010000302.1 GCA_937942465.1 uncultured Saprospiraceae bacterium | reverse complement strand
ATAATATTGATCGTACAGTCTCATGTTATGATTGCTCAAGGTTCTATTGGCACGATACAAGCCAATACCAATATGGCATTACCAGCCTCATACAACTATCAAGAATACGTTTTTCCAGAAGGTCACGATGTCGGTACTTGTCTAGGTATCACCAACAATACTGCCGTTATTGAAAATGTATTTATATCTCAAACACATAGACATGCCTTAGGTCATCCATTGTTATTTACAATAGGAGAACGACCCGCCTTATTTCAGCTTGCTATTACTGGTACTGGAGCATCTCCTGATGTTGTGGTAGAAGGTTCTATAGCTGGTGTATCACAAGGTACATTGTGTATGTCAGGTCCATCAACACTGCCTGCAGCGATAGACATGAGTATTCCAGACATGGAAAATTACTTTAGCGTAACACTTCCTAAAAGTTGGGTAAAAACAGGCCTCGAACTTACCGTGACTGCTGGCAATACCACACAAACAGTAACGAGTCAACAACTCAATATCGGACCATACACGGAAGTCAATCTCACGATGTTCAATCTAGACGTGATGGATTATAACACCTCGGCACCTACCAGTCAGATCATCAATGACTTTTTACAAGAGGTGGCCTCAGCTATCCCAGCGAGTGTGATACGTTTTGGGACATTCCCTCAGACTTTTCCTTTTCCTGAAATAATGGTAACTAACAACACAGAACAAATCTTGAGATTGTTAAGCGATAGTCAAGTAGAAGCGAATGGAGCCAATATAGGTGCAGTCAACTATGGAGCTAACGAATATCTAGTCAGTTTTCAAGAAGCCCTCGGTGAATATGCATCAACAATAGCATACGGAAACACTTTAAATCTCCAACCTGGTGGTTGGGGCGGAGGTCGTACCTTTGTGGGTTTTGATTATGACAATATTTTTATACATGAGCTTGGTCATGCACTGTCGTTGCCTCACTGGGAAAGTGATTTTAATGTAACGATCGAAAGTGAAGATTCATACCTATATCCTTATGGTGGCGAGACCAATGATGCAGGAGGCATCGGAGAAACATGGACTTTTATTCAGGATAAAAATGCATTTGTCAATCCTAAATGCGAAATCACAGCAAACGGAAATCAAGGTAAAGAGCGAAGCGATTGTATGCAACGTGAGGTCAACTGCCCAGAGATGAGAGGCAATGTTGTAGGTCCTTGGGAAGGTTTTAGTGATTTTTCAGCGTACTCGATGTATCAGTTTTTAGTAGGTGGTGATGTATACAATAGCACCGTACCATACCGAGGTGGCAATGCCAGTTTTCAAGTGCCATTTCAAGATGGATACCCTACCTTGACTTTAGAAAATGGACAACGTACATACACCCGATATGCGGGTCAACCCCAAGATACTGGTCAAGAATCAGGAGTAAAACTACCAGGTCAAGAGCAACTCAATCAAGATGCATACATGATATATGGAACGACTCATGCTACACAACAGCAAGTAGATATGATATACGAACCAATCAAATATAACGGCACCATTCTACCTAATATTGACCCAACCGATCCAGTGATGTTCAGCACTTTACAGAATCTAGAAGCTGCTGATGCACCTGAACTGTACGAACAAAATCGAGATATTACACTAAAACTATTTTATATTGATGGTAGTGTCAAGCATGTCTTAGTACCGTTTCATTCTTTTGCAAGAGAGTACGAAGATCCGTACTATGGATTGGGTAGAAGCGACTTAGCATACTTTGCCGTGGCTGTTCCTGGAGATATTAATCTATGTAAAGTAGAGATGTATCACCGTCAATTTTTTATTGGACTTGACGATGTAGAAGAACCAGGAAATATTAACTATGCCCCATTCAACATCACGGCGGCTAATTTTATGGATGCTGCAGTGCTAAAAGCAGAAGTTAATTACTCTTGCAATTGCCCTGGCACACCAGGGTACATCGAGTCAGGCACTCCATGCAACGATGGCAACCCTGATACCGAAAATGATGTAGAAGATGGATTTTGCAACTGTGCTGGTACACCGATTGTAGGATGCGAACTAAGTAGTAACGGTAAATTCACCAATGATCTACAAAACTGGTGGACATGGGGATCAACAGCATCTAGTGTCAATGGAGTAGCAACATTCCAAAATGTAGATGCTGGTGACGCAGGTATTGCCCAAGGACCTAAAGAGCTTGTTCAAAATGAAAACTACAACCTCACCTTTGAAGCATCAGCCAGTGCAAATAGAGAAATACAGTTATTTGTATATCAGGATGAACCGCCATTTGCAGAATTTTACACGGAGAAATTCAATATTACAACATCGAATCAGGTTTTTGACATAACCTTCACAATGGCTAGCCCTACAACAACAGTAGCAGCTGTAGAATTTAACATGGCAGGATCTGACTCCGACGTATTCCTTGATAATATCTGCATGGAAAAACAATGTGCTACAACAGAAATAACCTACAATGGACTTGATGACGACTGTGATCCGACCACGCTAGACGATGATTTAGATCAAGACGGTTTTGCTTTCGCAAATGATTGTGATGATACCAATGCTAACATAAATCCAGATGCTCCAGAGATTATAGGTAATGATATAGATGAGGATTGTAATGGTTTTGCAGAACAAACATTACCCGTGACGCTATTAGCATTCAATGCATCATTGGTTGCGCAGTCTGTAGAACTCAGTTGGAATGTCAGCGCAGAGATCAACGTACTTGACTACACCGTGCAGCATAGTGGAGATGGTATTATCTTCGATAATATTGGCAATATCATGGCTGATAACAGCAGTCAATATACATTGACTCATGATGACCCACTGATAAGTGATAACTACTACAGATTACTTATTACAGACTTGGACGGATCGATCAGTTACTCCGATATCATCACGATAGACTTAATGACTGCCACTCAAGACTTGTATCAAA
>CALDEO010000301.1 GCA_937942465.1 uncultured Saprospiraceae bacterium | reverse complement strand
TATTATGTAGAAGTTGTATTACCACTATATGGATTAGTAAATGTTGTACCTAATGTAGGATCTAATGAAGAGATTGACAATGATATAACGAATGCTTTTGGTATAGGTACTACAGATAGTATTATAGTAGTAAGTGGAGATGAGGTATGTGATCTCGGTGCAGGATATTACCCCAAAGCCAAAATAGGTAATTATACATTTATAGATAACAATATCAATGGAATACAAGATGAGGGTGACGAAGCACTTCCGGGAGTTGTTGTTAAGTTATTCTTGGCATCAGGTGTTCAAGTTGGAGACTCCATCATTACAGATGTAAATGGTGAGTACTGCTTTGATTATTTGGGCAAAGGCGATTATTATTTAGAATTTACTCCACCTCCAGCTTATATTGTTACGCTTATTAATCAAGGCGGAGATGATAGCATGGATAGTGATATAGACAACACCAATGGACCGAATACCTCAATAACATATACGTTGAATCCGGGAGACACTAATCTTACAGTAGATGGTGGTTTCCATTTACCAGTAGTACCAGTAGAGTGGTTGGATCTAGGTGTTAAAAACGTAGATAGAGCAAATCAAATCTCTTGGAGTACAGCAAGTGAAATAAACACAGCTTACTTTGAAGTGCAAGGTCGTCATGAAGATGATTTAGGCTTCCGTAATGTAGGTGAGCAAAGAGCAGCTGGAAATAGTAATAAAGTACTTAGTTATGTCCTTGCAGATAAGTCTGTTAATAAAGAAGGTACGTATTACTACAAAATTAAGCAAGTTGATATTAATGGTAAGTATTCATTCAGTAAGGTGATATCTGTAGTGGTGGGAGATTTGCGTAAAGCAACAGTCAGTGTATATCCTAATCCTAGTACAGACTTACTTTTTGTAGATGTAAATGGCGTTGATCAACTTGATCAAATCACGGTATCAGTTTATGATACAAATGGATTACTAGTTAAAACTAAAAACAATCAATCTATAGAAACGGATAACCTTAATACGATCCAAGTAGATGTAAGAGACCTTAATGATGGAATGTATATCATCAGAATCGATACAGGTATTGAAGTTGTAACGAAGACACTGTTTATTCTAAAGTAATAGATAATAAGCACAGGTATAAAAAGAGAGCCTACAATTAGTAATAATTGTAGGCTCTTTTTTTATACCTTATATATTGATCTCGTATTATTTTAAATGTTTGTCTAATAAGGCTTGATCTACCAATGCGGGTACAGTCACAACGAGGTCTTTGTTTTCATTCATAGCTCTCTTTATAGCTGATATTGCTCCGGGGTTACGAGCCCAACTTCTACGAGCGATACCGTTGTTGACATCCCAGTGCAACATGGATTCGATATTACGATCCGATGACTCACCACCGTCGATGACCATACCAAATCCTCCATTGATGACTTCTCCCCAGCCTACACCACCACCATTATGTAATGATATCCACGTGGCACCTCTGAAGGCATCACCGACAAAGTTCTGTACAGCCATATCAGCGGTAAATCTTGATCCATCATATATATTGGATGTCTCTCTATACGGAGAGTCGGTACCAGATACATCATGGTGATCTCTACCAAGTACTATTGGCGCAGAGATAAGACCTTCTTTTATTGCTTTATTAAATGCTTTGGCGATTTTGATCCTACCGTTGGCATCAGCATATAGGATTCTAGATTTAGATCCAACAATCGGGATGTTTTTATCCGCATTGTCTATCCATTGTATATTATCTTTTAGTTGAGAATGTATTTCCTCATCTGCAGTGGTAAGCATCTCATTGAGCACATCAGAGGCAATCTTATCTGTGGTATCTAGATCTTGTTTGCTACCAGAAGTACATACCCATCGGAATGGGCCAAACCCATAATCAAAGCACATAGGTCCCATGATATCCTCTACATAACTCGGGTATCTATAAATTTCATTTTCTTTATCTTTCCATACATCAGCACCCGCATTTCCTGCTTCTTTCAAGAAGGCATTACCGTAATCCCAGAAGTACATGCCTTTAGCCGATAGGGTATTTATAGCTTCAACATGTCTACGTAGGGTGGCATGTATCTCAGACATAAATTTCTCTTTGTTCTCATCGAGCAGCACCTTGGCCTCCTCGAATGTGTATCCTATCGGGCTATAGCCAAGATCATCAATATTATGTAATGACGTCTGGTCTGACCCTAGATCGATATGGATATTGTGTTCTACAAAGTATTCCCAAAGGGCAACAATGTTGCCATGATATATTAAGCTCGCTGCTAGTTCGTTTTCACGATGATATTCTATTTGATCGCATAGTTCTTTGAGATCTGTAAATACAAATTCCTCTTTGATATACCCATCTGTGATCCGTTGGTTGATTGCATCTTCATCAGTCTCAGCTAGCACTCCTACAGCACCTGTAATGATTGCTGCCAGAGATTGTGCTCCTGACATACCACCTAGACCAGAGGTTACAAATACTCGACCTTTTAGATTGCTGTCGCCAATATTATTGAGCCGTCCAGCATTGAGTAGTGTGATCGTAGTACCATGAACAATACCTTGTGGCCCGATATACATAAATGATCCTGCAGTCATTTGTCCATAAGAGGTTACTCCCATGGCGTTATATTTATTCCAGTCCTCTTTTGAGGAATGATTAGGTATCATCATCCCGTTGGTCACTACGACTCTCGGGGCATTGGCATGAGATGGAAATAGGCCTAGCGGGTGACCAGAGTACAATACTAGCGTCTGGTCGTCTGTCATTTTGGCAAGATACTTCATACTGAGACGATACTGTGCCCAATTCTGAAAAACAGCCCCGTTACCTCCATATGTTATCAACTCATGTGGATGCTTAGCAACTTTAGGGTCAAGGTTGTTTTGGATCATCAACATGATAGAGGCAGCCTGATGAGATACGTATGGGTAATCATCCAATGGTCGTGCAACCATATCATATGTAGGCATAAATCGATACATATAGATCCTACCATATTGCTCAAGTTCTTCTATAAACTCTGGTAGCAAGACTGCATGTTGATCTTTAGGGAAGTACCTCAACGCATTCTCTAGTGCAAGCTGATATTCATGCTTCGTTAGTGAATTTTTGATATTCCGTTTTGGTGCATGACTTACCGATTGATCGTAATTATACTTTGGTGGTAAGTCAGTCGGTATTCCTTCTAATATTTGCTCTTTGAAGCCTTTTGCTGCTGTCATATTTGTTAATCTCTTATAATCTCAAAAGTATTAATTTTTAGATCGATAAACAGACTAATTTTAATAACAAGTTATAGAATCGGTATTATTAGTGAATAAGACAGCTCAGTATAGGGCATAAAAAAAGCACTGTCGATAGACAGTGCTTTTAATATCTTAGATATTTAGTATTCTACTATTGTTGCATTGCTGCACTTGTAGCTTTTACTGCACTTTTAGAACAAGATTTTTTTGTTCCTTTTGCACAAGCTTTCATATCTGCTTTCGAACAAGCTTTTTTAGCTCCTTTAGAACAACAAGCTTTCTCTTTTGAAGCAGATGCTACTTTCGTACCATTATCGCTTACTTGCACAGCTGCACCATCTTTGTTCACTGCACTGAAAGCTTTTGACTTATCACAGAAGCTTACTTCATTCCAACTTACAGAACCTGATTTTTCACAAACAGATTTTTGGTAGTAAGATACAGAACCTGATTTATCACAAACTCTTTTTTCAATTGACTCATCTGCAGCAGCAGCTTCGTCAGCTACCATATAAGCAGCAGCAACTCTTGTTACATTTACATCAGCAGTCGTTGCAGCTGATTTTGCTTTTTTAGCAGCACATGACTTAGCACAAGCTTTTGAACTTTTTGAACATGCTTTTTTAGCAACGGCATCTTGTGCTTGCATCATCGTGAATGTGCAGGCAAGTAAGAATACTAAACTTAAAATCTTTTTCATTTTCTATATTTTACAATGATTAAATAATTGTCCTCGCAATAACTTCACAAATAAAACATCAAAATCGCATTAAAATTATTAATGAAGTGTTAAACATTAACTAATTTACTAATAATCTTCGTCTAAAAGGAGAATTCTTGGCCTATCTGACCTATTATTAACTATTATTCTATGTGTCCGACACTTTTTGGGCACCTATTTTAAAATATTAAACTATGCGTTCATATTACATTTTTATCTTTATTGTAACATTAGGGTTTACTTCTTGCAAGACACAACAGGTCCCATTGGAAGAGTATACTCAGCCGATGATTACATTCGGAAACCAAGGAGGTTTTGCCGGTACAGTCACTACTTATAAGATCCTTGAAGATGGGAGAGTGTATTATAAAGGACCTAGAGCAAAAGCGTTCATGGCATTGGATCCAATGGAAAAGTCGATGGTCAAGCAGCTGTTTTCGTCTTTCGGTGATCTAGGTATCTACGACATGGAAATAAATGATCCTGGAAATTTAACCTACTTTATCGATGTAAATAGGCCTGATAAAATGACAAAAAGCCTCAAGTGGGGTGCCGATATAAAACCGGTAGATGCTAAAGTAAAAGCAATCTACAGGAATATGACTCAACTAGTAACGAAGCAATTAAAATCAAAAACATTAGACAAATGAGAATACTGATAACTTTATTAGGCTTGATTTTTTGTTATTCTGCGCAAGCACAATTCAAGACAATAGAATCGGCAGTAAACCCAATTGCAAAGCCAGATCATATTGATGTCAATATTCCGGCTAATAAGCTGAATACTACATCAAGTGATATCAATGGTGTATTGACTCGGATGCCTCAGTACCAATTCAATATATCAAGTATTGATAATGGGCATATCACTAAGCGCAATGAGCAAGGGATAGCGAGTCAGATTATATTTGATAAGAAGTATGATAGCAACTCTAGATCTAACCTTAGCTCTATCGAAGATCAGATATTATTAGATGTCCAAGCGTCTCTACATTTGGATGCATCCAAATCTGAAATAAAAGAAGAAGCAATCATGTTGTCTGACCAGTCAGAGCTGCATAAAAAGTATCAGCAGTATTATAATGGTCTTAAGCTATATTACTCTGATTTGAGATTGCACTTCATTGATGGCGAGCAGATCATGCTCACGGGAGACTTATACTCCATGGGAGATGATTTTGCAACAGCTCCAGCATTGAGTATTAGCCAAGCAGAAATATTAGCGAAAGCTGAATTTCCTAATGCAAAGCAACTAAGTCAGAAAGTAATAGATCTGCTGCCATATGTAATATCAACGGAGCTGGTTGTATATCATCAAGATTATGACAATAGAAGACCTTTACTAGCATATGTAATCAAGTATTATCCAGATGCATTGCATCAATGGGAAGTAGTGGTAGATGCGATCAGTGGGCAGATTGTAAAGAAATTTACTGCGAGTTGTAGCTTGCATAATCACAGTCATGATCACAATGTATCTGAGGTATCGAATGACAAAGAAGACCTTGTGCATATTAGCGAAAGCGAAAATGTAACACCACCTGATGGGCCTACAACAGTCAATGCTACTGATCTATTAGGTCAGAATCAAACATTGAGACTATACGAACAAAGTAATAGATTGTACTTCATCGATGCATCAAGAAGTATGTACAATGGGAGTGGGACAATACCCAATGATCCTGCAGGTGTGATATGGACGTTGGATGCATTTGATAGCTCACCACAGAGCAATGACTTTGATTATGATCACGTATCTAATACAAGTAATAACTGGTCGGGTAGAGAAGAGGCGGTATCGGCTCATGCCAATGCTGGTAAAGCATATGAGTACTTTAAAGATGTACATGGTAGGAACTCAATCAATGGATCAGGAGGTAATATTGTGTCTTTCGTCAATGTAACAGATGAAAACGATAACTCGATGGGTAATGCATTCTGGAATGGTGCCGCTATGTGGTATGGTAACGGAGATAATGCATTCTTTTCGCTAGCTAGAAGTCTAGATGTGGCAGGGCACGAGTTGACTCATGGTGTTGTACAGAATACCGCTAACCTAGAGTACTATGGTGAGTCAGGTGCATTGAACGAGTCATTTGCTGATATATTCGGTGTGATGATCGATGATGGTGACTGGCAGATAGGAGAGGATGTAGTACGTACATCAGCATTTCCGTCAGGAGCATTAAGAGATATGCAGGATCCTCACAATGGTGCTTCATTCCAAGATTATGGAGGTGGATGGCAGCCTAAGCATGTGGATGAGCAGTTCACAGGATCTCAAGATAA
>CALDEO010000300.1 GCA_937942465.1 uncultured Saprospiraceae bacterium | reverse complement strand
ATTTAAGTTTGTAAGAGAAGCACATAGAAACGGAGTAAAGCCAATAGTAGGTTGCGAATTTTATATGGTTGAAGACCGATTCAAAAAATCATTTCAACGATCACAAGGGGAGAAAGATAAACGATACCACCAGCTTTTATTGGCTAAAAACAGGATTGGTTATCAGAACCTCTCCAAACTTTGTTCGCTAGGATTCACAGAAGGGATGTATCAAAAATTCCCTAGAATTGATAAAACGATATTACCCAAGTTTGCAGAGGGATTGATCGCTACGAGTTGTTGTATCGGTGCAGAAGTACCGCAAGCAATACTTCGTGGAGATGTAGAAAAAGCAGAGGAGCTACTGAGATGGTGGATCGATTTATTTGAGGATGATTACTACATCGAGCTGCAACGTCATCGAGGTATGGAAAAAATTGATGACACTGGCATGAGCCAAGAAGATGTCAATCAAGTCTTACTAGGATTTGCCAAGAAATATGATGTCAAAGTCATCGCTACCAATGACTCTCATTATGTAGAAGAAGAGGATGCATCACCACACGATATTCTGTTGTGTATCAACACAGCATCGCTTATTGCAGACGAAAAAAGATTCAAATTTCCAAGTTCTGATTTTTATTTTAAGACGCAGGCGGAGATGAATCGGATTTTTGCTGATGTACCACAAGCCATTGATTTTACGCAGGAGATTGTATCTAAAGTAGAGCCTCTAGAGTTAGAACGGGATGTGATTTTACCGGCATTCCCACTTCCAGAGGGATTTACAACACAAGAAGATTTCCTTAGGCATATTACCTATATAGGTGCCAAGAAGCGATATGGAGATATGTCTGACTCTACTAAAGAGCGGATAGATTTTGAGTTGGATGTCATCAATAAATCAGGCTATCCTGGTTACTTTTTGATCGTACAAGATTTCACCACGACTGCCCGAGAAATGGGAGTATCCGTAGGTCCAGGTAGGGGATCCGCTGCAGGATCAGCAGTAGCTTATTGTCTAGGTATTACCAATATTGATCCGATTAAGTATGATTTACTTTTTGAGAGATTCTTGAATCCGGAGAGAGTAAGTATGCCCGATATTGATATTGATTTTGATGATGAAGGTCGATCCAAAGTGATCGATTATGTTATCGAAAAGTATGGTCAACGCCAAGTTGCACAGATCATTACATACGGTACGATGGCAGCGAGATCGTCGCTCCGAGATGTAGGTAGAGTGATGAATGTCCCGCTAGGTGAGGTTGATAAAATAGCCAAGACCTTCCCGATGAACTTAGGCGCAACCCTACGAAAGGTACTTGCGGACGATGATATAGATCCTAAGCTCAAGTCCGCAATGAATAGTGAGGACGTCGAGAAGGCATATCAATTTAGAAAAATGTCGGAGGAAGACTCTGAGATTGGTCGATTGATCAAGAGTGCCAAGAAGCTAGAGGGAAGTGTACGTAACACAGGGATACATGCCTGTGGAGTCATCATAACACCCGATGATATCACCAACTATGTACCGGTATCCAAGGCCAAGGACTCAGATATGTTGGTCAGTCAATACGACAACAGTGTTGCTGAAGATGCAGGGCTACTTAAGATGGATTTCTTGGGCCTCAAGACGTTGACTATTATTAAAGATGCAGTCCATATTATCAAAGAAAGTTATGGTGTAGATGTCGATATAGAGGATGTAGATTTAGAAGATGAAGAGACGTATGCACTGTTTACAAGAGGGGAGACCATTGGAGTATTTCAGTATGAATCCCCGGGTATGCAGAAGCATCTCAAGGACCTGAAACCCAATAAGTTTGAAGATGTCATTGCCATGAATGCCTTGTATCGTCCAGGTCCGATGGCATATATCCCTGATTTTGTTGCTCGTAAGCACGGTGTTCAAGAGGTACAATATGACCTTGATGCCATGGAGGAGCACTTAGAAGAAACCTATGGTATCACGGTGTATCAAGAGCAAGTGATGTTGCTTTCGCAAAAGCTTGCAGGGTTTTCTAAAGGTCAGGCCGATATTCTCCGTAAGGGAATGGGAAAAAAGAAGAAAAAAATTATCGATGAGTTATTTCCGATATTTTTAGAAGGCTGTCTCAAGAACGGTCACGACGAAAAAACAATAAAGAAAGTTTGGAAGGATTGGGAGGCATTTGCATCATATGCATTCAACAAGTCTCACTCTACTTGCTATGCATATATAGCATTTCAGACGGCCTATCTTAAGGCACATTATCCAGCTGCATTCATGGCATCTGTGCTCAATCATAACAAAAGTGATATTACGAAAGTCAACTTCTTCATGCGAGAATGTAAACGTATGAAATTGACCGTGATGGGACCTGATGTTAATGAAAGTCAGATGAAGTTCACGGTGAATCCTAAAGGTCATATTAGATTTGGGTTGTCGGCACTTAAGGGAGTAGGAGAGGGGCCAGTATCGGCATTAGTCGAGACTAGAAAAGAGACAGGGCCCTTTACGGGAATATTCGATATGGTCAAGCGTATCAACCTCAGAGCCATCAATAAAAAATGTCTTGAGAGCCTTGTTTATGGAGGTGCTATGGATACATTCGAAGGGATGACAAGGTCTACCTACTTTGCAGAATCAGAAAAGTACAATACTCTAATAGAGCATGCATTGAAGTGGGGTAACTTATATCAAGCACAGATTGATAGTGCTCAGAATTCTCTATTTGGAGGATCAGGTCAAGACATACTACCGATACCCAAGTTTAAGGTAAGAGAGGAGTGGTCTAATGTGGTCTTACTAGAGAAAGAAAAAGAAGTAGCTGGGGTATATTTAAGTGGTCACCCGTTGGATGACTTTAAACTAGAGATGGACACTTTTGTATCATGCCCGCTTGATCGAGTGGAGCATATGAAAGAACGGGTTGTGAAAGTTGCAGGTATGGTTACATCTGTGATGCATGGGATCTCACAGAGAGGTACGGAGTACGGTAGATTTGCAATACAAGACTATACTGGTACGCTGGAGATTAACTTATTTAGAGAAGATTATCAAAAGTATAAGACCAACTTTGTACAAGGTCAGGTACTCTATATTGAAGGTATTAACCAGAAGATGTATAAGCAGGAGCGATACATGTTTAAGTTGAAGGAGGTTAAGTTATTGGAGACTATCGGGCAGCAAATGACGAAGTCTATAAGGCTATATCTACCATTAGAGAAGATAACCGATCTATTGATAGAAGAACTGCAAATCATATGTGAAGAGCATGAAGGTGAGCATAAACTGAGATGGGTGATCTATGATGGCGATAATAAGCTAGACTTGGTTTCGAAAACCAAAAAGGTCAATGCCGATTTTAACTTTGTCAACGCTTTAGATGCTCTGAATATTAAGTATAAGCTTAATTAGAAGGGAATGCTTATTGAGTACTTAGTA
>CALDEO010000299.1 GCA_937942465.1 uncultured Saprospiraceae bacterium | reverse complement strand
ACAGACCCATCGGATGATACTTATAGTTTTGACTTAACTGTTACTGGACTAAATACCTCTGGTGGATGGTCTGCAAATGATCCAAACGGAACTGCTGGCTCTTATAATAATGTTGTTTCTTTTGGTCCATATCCAATATCTGGCGGTAATATTAGTTTCACTATAACTGATAACAACGACCCCACTTGTACTCAAAGTGTAACGGTAACAGCTCCAACTACTTGTTCTGAGCAGTGTCAGATTACCACTTCTTTTAGCAATGTAGTCTGTAATGACAATGGTACGCCTACAGATCCATCGGATGATACCTTTACATTCGATGCAACTGTGGTTGGCTCTAATACATCTGGCGGATGGTCGGCTGACGACCCTAACGGTACTACAGGTACTTATGGTGTAGCTACTAGTTTTGGACCATTCAATATTGCTGATGGTAATCCTAATATTACCTTCACTGACAATATTGACATTACTTGTACGGATAATATTACAATCCAAGCTCCTAATACATGCTCGGGTACTTGTAGTATCTCCAATATTACTAGCAACGTACTTTGTAATGACAACGGTACGGCCTCAGATCCATCTGACGATACATTCACTTTCGAAATTTCCGTTTCTGGACTCAACAGTGGATCTGGTTGGAATGCTAATGACCCGCTTTCTTCTATTGGAAACTATGGTACTGTTCAAGTGCTAGGACCATATCTAATCTCTAATGGAAATATCAATTTCAATGTATTTGATAATGAAGACCCGACTTGCTCAACTGTAGTAAGTGTTACTGCTCCGGCCAGTTGTTCTGATCAGTGTGATATATCAGCAGTTATTTCTAATATTCTGTGTAACGACAATGGCACTCCGACAGATCCAGCTGATGACACCTTCACTTTCACAACTAATGTTACAGGTTTAAATGCCGGTTCTACTTGGACTGCTAATGATCCGTTTAACACCAATGGTACTTATAATAACAATATCAATTTTGGACCTTATTTGATTATAAATGGAGACTTGAGTTTCCAGATCATAGATGGTGCTGACAATACTTGTCTTACACAAGTCGATGTCATCGCTCCAGCTCCTTGCTCCAACTCTTGTACTATTGCTGCAACCCCTTCTAATATTATATGTGATAATAATGGAACTCCTACCGATCCTACAGATGATATTTTCTTCTTTGATGTACAGGTAACAGGTTCCAATACCTCTACAGGATGGTCTGCCAATGATATCAATAACTCAACAGGTAATTATAACAACCTCGTGGCTCTAGGTCCGTACTCGATTGCGAATGGTAATTTGAATATCACGATAACGGACAATACAGACAATGCTTGTACTACAATGATCAATATTGTAGCCCCAATGACTTGTTCGGATGCTTGCGAAATTTCTTCTGTTATTGAAAATATACTCTGTAATGATAATGGGACTCCTTCTGACCCTACAGACGACACCTTTACTTTTGATGTTACGGTTACTGGCCTCAACACAAGTGGCGGTTGGAATGCTTCTGACCCTAATGGTACCAGTGGTGCATACAACAATAGTGTTTCCTTTGGGCCATACCTTATTTCTGGCGGTTTGATCAATTTTACAATTACCGATCTTAATGATGCTAATTGTCAAACAACACAATCCGTAATACCTCCAACTTCCTGTTCTGCCCAGTGTCAAATCGATGTTACATTTGACAATGTAGCTTGTAATGACAACGGTACCCCTTCTGATCCTTTGGATGATACATTTACTTTTGATGTATTTGTTACCGGACTCAATACTGGAGCTTCGTGGTCGGCTAATGATCCGGCTTCAACTACAGGTAACTATAGCACGAATACTACTTTTGGACCGTTCAGTATCGTTAATGGCAACCTTAATATTACCATCATTGATGTGAATGATCCTACTTGTAGTGACAACTTCACCGTGCAAGCTCCGAATGCTTGTTCTGGTACTTGTAGTATCTCTAATTCATTAACTAATACTCTGTGTAATGATAATGGTACTCCTTCTGATCCATCTGATGATACATTCACTTTTGACCTGACGGTTAATGGTAGTAATATCGGTACTTCATGGACCGCCAATGATCCATTATCCACTACAGGAGCTTATGCTACATTGACTACTTTTGGTCCTTACCCGATTGCAGGTGGTAACTTTAACTTCGCAGTAGCAGATAGTGATGATCCTACATGTACTACAAATATCCAAATAACAGCACCCACTACATGCTCTGACGAGTGCCTTATTGATGCCGTTGTCACGAATATCATTTGTGATGACAATGGTACTTCTTCTGATGCTACCGATGATACATTTACTTTTGAAGTAATTGTATCCGGTGCCAATATTGGCAACTCTTGGTCTAGTTCGGATCCTAATAACACCACTGGTGCATACAATACCACTACCGTTTTCGGTCCATACTTGATTATTGGTGGCAATTTAGATTTTGCTATTGCTGATATCTCTGATGTCAATTGTTTGACGCAAGTCCAAGTCACTGCACCGATGAGTTGCTCTAATAGTTGTATCATCAATACGGATGTAACAAACATCATCTGTAATGACAACGGTACTCCCGCTGATCCTACAGACGATACCTTTACGTTTGATCTTACTACCTCTGGTTCTAATATTGGTACCAACTGGTCTACGAATGATCCATTGAGTACTACGGGTACATACAATACCACTATAAGTATGGGACCATTCATGATCAGCAATGGTACTTTGAATATTACACTTACTGATATGGACGACTCTAGTTGTAGTTCAACATTCATGGTCAATCCTCCAAATACTTGTTCACCGCCTTGTGATATTGCTCAGGTGATATCTAACATCATGTGTAATGACAATGGTACTCCAGCTGACAGTAGTGATGATACTTTTACTTTTGACATCATGGTCACTGGATCGAATGCAGGAACTGGATGGATCGCTAATGATCCACTCAATACCACGGGTACCTACAATGTACTGACAACTATGGGGCCTTACAATATCAGTAATGGTAACTTAAACTTTGATATTATTGATAATTTCTTCAATGATTGTATGATGACAGTTAATGTGATTGCCCCATCTACTTGCTCTCCTATTGGTTGTTCTATCGATCAAGCAGTTAACAATATTCTATGCGATGATAATGGTACTCCGACAGATCCAACAGACGATACATATACTTTTGAGTTGACAATCACTCAATCCAATGGATCGGGTAATTGGACTGCTAATGATCCATTAAATAGTACTGGCATGATCGATATCGCCATCGTTATAGGGCCTTACAACATTGCTGATGGCATAGTCAACTTCAACGTAGTAGATGCCCAAGATCCAACCTGTATTGTTACGGTTAGTGTTACACCTCCTGCAGCTTGTTCAAGTCCTTGTAACTTAGCTCTTGATGCCAACTGGACTAATATACTCTGTAATGGTGATGATAATGGTACTATTACCCTTGATATCCTCAATGCTATTGGTACACCTACCGTAACTTGGGATAATACTCTTGCGACCGATATAAATCCAACGAACCTACCCGCAGGAATCTATAATGTAACCGTTGAAGATGCTCTCGGCTGTACTGATCAAGCGACCATTACCATCTCAGAAAATGATGCTATCGTCGCACAAGTCATGGCTGTAGATGTTAATTGTTTCGGTGCTAATGATGGAATCATTCAGATTACAAATGTATTAGGTGGTACCGCTCCATTAACCTACTCTATCGATGGCGTTAACTTTGTAAGCACTAATTCATTTGAAAATGTACCTGCTGGTGGTTACACCGCATATGTACAGGATAGTCAAGGATGTCAATGGTCTAATAATACGACTGTTGCAACTTCTGATCAAATAGAAACTACGATTGATGTGATTAGTACGCTTATTCCATTGAATGAAGAATTTACCATGACCGCAGTTACCACTTTAGATCCTAACGAAATTGATAGTATTGCTTGGGCTCCAAGTGCTGGTCTATCATGTCCTACATGCTTAGAAACTAACGCTACTGCGAATAATAACATTAGTTATACTGTTACCATTACTGATATTTATGGTTGTGTTTCTACAGCTTCTATAATCATATCCATAGCACTCCCAGAAAAAGACATTTACAACCCTAATGTTTTCTCTCCAAATGGAGATGGTAATAATGATCGATTTACACTATTCTCAAGCAATGACAGCGACGCCATAATTACTAAATTGAGTATATTCGACAGATGGGGAGAAGTGGTTTTCTCTCAATCAAATATGCCGCTCAATGACACGACTTATGGATGGGATGGTACTTTTAAAGGAGAAAACGTAGTAGAAGGTGTTTACGTATTTATCGCAGAAATAGAACAATCAAATGGTGAATCATCCGTAATATCCGGAGATATATCAGTATTAAGATAGACCTATCAAGAATTTTCCTAATTACGAATGCTCAACAGACCTCCTTCGGGAGGGCTGTTGATTTGTATAAATTATATTTTTGTTGGTCTTGAATAATACGAAATGAGCTGTATGATACTCTATAAATATTAGCTAGATCATCCAATATTTAGGCTTAAATTTCGATAATAATAGGATCACCATAACTTCGGCTACGCTTATGCCTTACTTAATCTTGAAGAATTTCCCTAAAGTATTTTAAAAGATTTTATGTAACTCAATTCGTGTAGATACAATCTAGTAACTCCTCTATGCGAGAGATCGTAAACGTAGGCTTGAGATCCGTATTATTGACTTTGCCATGCTCATTAAACCAGCAAGAGTCTAATCCATAACCAATAGCACCTTCAATATCTGATCCTATATTATCACCGACCACAAGTGATGACTTGATTGCTTCCTGACCAATGGTATCAAATGTAATATCAAAAAACTCTTTACTAGGTTTCGATGCTCCGATCTCATCAGACACGATGATCGCCTCAAAGTACTTTGTCAAATCTAAGTTATCAAGAATCGTTCTTTGATTTTCTTGAAGTCCGTTGGTAATGATGGCCAACTTAAAGTCTCCGTGTAGTTTCTTCAATAAGTCCAAAGACCCTACTTTAAGAGTAGCTGCTTTGGTCATTTCGAATAAGTAAAACTTATTAGCCTCATGCGAATCAAATTCAATATCATTCGCTTTGAAGAATAGGTCAAATCGCTTCCAACGTAGATACTTTGTATCAATCTCGTTTCGCTCAAATGCTTGCCACATACTACCATTGTGTACCTTATATGAAGCATACAACTCTGGCGTATAGTCTACTTTCAATAACTCCTCACATAGTTTTTCAAAGGCGGCGTGAGAGGCTACATCAAAGTCAGTAAGCGTATTGTCTAGATCAAATAGTATCCATTGGTATTTCATATACTCGAGTCTAAGGAGTGGTAAAATATTAAACTAACATTTTTATTAATTTATCATTCCTAAGATGGAAGTCTCATTACATGTATCAGACGCTTAACACTATACTTACCAGAGCCATGCGCTACGAGTAAGAGTAAACCTCCCGCAATCGCCATATTCTTCATGAAGTACAATGTATGAAGTCTTTTTATTGATTCTGGATCATTCCAAAAAGAGTAAACAATAAATGTAAATGGCACCCAATAAAGGAGCAACAACATACCACCAACGTTAGAGTAGTACCCTAAAAGCACTAACAGTGCTCCCAAAAATAGAAATACGATCACTCCGATCAGCAATATATCCTGCTGCCAAGTAATACCGTACTCAGTCATCGTCTCTTTGGTCTGATTGAAGTAAAAGATAGAATCGTATACTTCATGTATAAAAATAAGGGCAATTAATACTCGCCCAATAAGGTCTGCAATATCCTTCATAGCCTACAAATATATAAAAGTAGTCGTGACAGTATAGTCAATTAACCTATTAATAAATCTAGCTTCTTAGCTAATGCTTTGATCACTCGTTGACCATCCATACAAGCACTTAATATCCCTCCTGCATAACCTGCACCCTCTCCACATGGATATAAACCTTCTATATCGTTGTGCATCAGCGTCTCGCGGTCACGAGGTATTGTTATCGGCGAACTCGTACGACTCTCTAGTCCGATCATCTGAGCTTCTTCAGTATAGTACCCTTTGACTTTATTCTTAAAATAGTGCAGTGCTTGAGACAATCGATCGAATACAAAAGAAGGTAACAGCTCATGTACAGGAGCAGCATATACCCCTGGGATATAACTTGTATCCAATAGAGAACT
>CALDEO010000298.1 GCA_937942465.1 uncultured Saprospiraceae bacterium | reverse complement strand
GTACTGTTAGCCAGTAGGATCTGAGGTTCTGTTATTTGTATTTGTGTTGTCGTCTGACAGTTGTTGTTATCTGTTATCAATAAAGAGTATGATCCAGCGGCTAAGTTACTCTCAGTACCAGTAGTATTGCCACTAGGCCATTGTATAGCGTATGGGCTTGTACCCCCAGTTACTGTGATTGTTGCAGATCCATCATTACCGCCAAAACATGTTACATCCGTCTGGTTAGTTACGGTAGCTGCAAGTACAGCTGGTTGCGATATGGCAAATAAAGAAGTAGAGTTACATCCATTATCATCTGTGGCAGTGACCTCATACGTACCTGCTGTCAAGTTAGAGATCATGTTACCTGTCTGTCCATTACTCCAGTTAATTCCTACGGTACCTACGCCTCCAGTTGCTGATACAGATAACGATCCGTCATTTGCATTGTTACAACTGATATTATCCTGAGTCAATGTATTGATTGTTATTGCAGCGGGTTGTACAAGACCCGTATTTATGGATGCAGTACATCCGCTTACATCAGTGACAGTAAGTGCATATGACCCACCTAATAGTCCAGTTACGGTTGCACCTGTGCTACCATTTGACCAGTTGTAAGTATAATTTGTTCCACCAGATGCGCTTGCAGTCATTTGACCATCTGCAGTATTAGAGCAAGTAGGACTTACGAATGTTATGACAGAAGGTACTATTGTTAATCCATTAGCGATTACTACACTAGTAGAGTTCGTACATCCTGTTTGATCTGTTACAGTCACCGTATAAGTACCTCCCTGGAGGTTAGTTTGTGTAGCACCTGAGGCTCCATTTGACCAAGAGTATGAGTAGTTCAGTGTACCACCTGTAGCTGCTACGGTTGCAGATCCATTATTGTCATTGTTACAAGTTTCGTCTGTTTGTGAGCTTACGCTAATATCTAATTGAATCGGTTCTGTTATTGTAAATGATTCAGTATATGTACAGCTGTTTACGTCTGTTACCGTTACCGAATAAGGGCCTGCATTTAGATTGGTGATATTGTTTGTATTTGCACCATTGCTCCAATTGTAGCTAAACCCTGATGTACCTCCAATTGCACTACCAATGATACTACCATCGGCAAAACCAAAGCAGCTGATATCGTTAATACTGGTCTCTGAATAATCTAGTTGAGCAGGTTCGAATATTGAAATAGATAATATCGAAGTACAGTTGTTAATATCCGTTGCTGTTACATTATAGTTTCCAGCTGATAGATTAAAAACGGTAGAACCTGTTGATCCTTCAGACCATGCATACGAAAACGTACCGTTACCTCCACTTGCTGATACCGTAGAGCTACCATCGTTATCTCCAAAGCATGTGATATCTTGATGAGCTGTTTCTGTTATATTGATTGCTGCAGGTTCGTTGATCACGACAGATGCAGTTGCTGTTTCGTTGGCACTATCCGTTACCGTCACGGTATGTGTACTAGCATTAAGTGCAATAGCGGTTGCATTAGTTTCGCCATTATCCCATAGGTAGTTATAACCTGGTGTGCCAGATGCTGCTGTCACTGTTGCTGTTCCATCAGTGTTGCTATTGCATGTTACATCATTACTAGATGTGATCGTAGCTGTAGGCATTACTACTGTTGCTGCAAGTGTACCTGTAGCATTGGTAAATACAATACGGTCACCGCCGCTGCCTGATCCATTGGCAATATTACCAACTCCGTATATTGTTATTGCATCTCCATTTGGTCCAGCAGGTGCTGTCCAGTCGGCTGTCCAGCTGATACTATTACTTGCCGGGAAGTTTGTAGATCCTTGGTGTTCATGGTATGATCGTCCTCCTGAGGTTGCTATCGTTGTACTTGCAGATGCGTTTGATAAAGTACCTGCATTTTGATTTATACCATCTAGTACGACCCATTGAAATCCTGCTCTGTTTGCAGCTCCATTAGGATTGTCTAAGGTTATGGTTATAGGGTATGTTGTATTTGCAGTAATAGAGGAGGGGAGTCCTGATATCGAAATATCTCCATCTAGACCAGCACCAGATCCTCCGTGACATCCAGATTCGCTACAAGAGCCATCACCAGGAGCACCGGTTTTACCGTTAGGTGGGTTAGATGAAAAGGCTAGTATAATGACAAGTGCAAATAAGACAAATCCAGATAACTGCATTTTCTTAAATGAGCGAAGTAGCACAAATTTTTTCATTGTAGGTATTATCAGTTGATGTAATAGTCAACAAGATAATTAAACTTATTGTCTATAAATCAGGGTTTATACTTAGAATGAAAAATGAATGATGTATTTGGTGACAGTCTATTTGAATAGTGAGTCTACAAATGCCTTTTTATTGAATACTTGTAGGTGTTCCATCCCTTCACCAACTCCGATATATCGAATTGGAATTTTGAATTGATCAGAGATACCTATAATGACACCACCTTTGGCAGTACCATCCAACTTAGTAAGTGCTAGAGCAGTTACTTCTGTTGCTTCAATAAATTTCTTTGCTTGCTCTATTGCATTTTGACCTGTAGATGCATCCAATACTAGTAATACATCATGCGGAGCACCAGGAAAACGCTTTGAGATTGATTTTTTGATTTTGGAAAGCTCCTCCATCAAGTATTTCTTATTGTGTAATCTTCCTGCTGTATCTATGATAGCAACATCGAGATCCATTTCTAAAGCGTAGTTTACTGTTTCATAAGCTACGGCTGCAGGATCTGTATGCATCCCTTTGTTGTAGAAGAAACAATCTACTCGCTCAGCCCATACTTTGAGTTGATCAACTGCTGCTGCACGGAAAGTATCACCAGCTCCAAGTACAACGTCCTTACCATTCTTTTGTAACTGATATGCAAGTTTACCTATGGTTGTAGTTTTACCTACACCATTGACACCGACAACAAGAAGTACGTAGGGCTTATCTTTAGTAGGTGCTTCAAAAGAATCTAGATCATGTGTATTATTCTCATCGAGGATTTCTACTACTACTGCTTTTAGAATACTATTGAGTTCTTCAGCATTCAAGTACTTATCTTCAGATACCTTTGCTTCTAGACGATCAATGATTTTGATTGTTGTGTCTAGACCCACATCCGAACTAATGAGAATTTGTTCTAATTCATCCAAGAATGCGACATCAACTTTTGATTTTCCTGCGACCGCTTTACTGATCTGAGAGAAAAAATTAGTTTTTGTCTTTTCAAGACCTTTATCTAGATCTTGCTCTTTTTCTTTGGTAAAGAATTTATTAAAAAAGCTCATGATAAGAGTTGAGAGGTAGTAAAAATAAAAAAGGACTACAATTGCAGTCCTTTTTTCACTATTTATTATTCGCGAAAAATTCTTTCACTTTATCTTTGTGGATCATTACTTCTTTGTAACTGTATTTTCCAGTATCAGGGTTTTTGATGCTTTGTACAACTTTTACAAAATCTCTTCCTGATCCGGCGTTTGCTGCTCTTTGCGCAACTCTTGCGTTTTTCGATACTTTAGCCATGATTATTTAATTTCTTTGTGTAGAGTATATTTCTTCATGATCGGATTGTACTTTTTTATTTCCAAACGATCTGGAGTATTCTTTCTGTTCTTCTGTGTAACATATCGTGATGTACCTGCGAGGCCTGATGCTTTATGCTCAGTACATTCTAGTATGATCTGCTGTCTATTTCCTTTAGATTTCTTTGCCATGACAAATTGGTTTTTTTATTATTTAGCTAAAACTACTCCAGTGTCAACTCCTTTAGATTCAAGTTTCTTAATGTATCCATATACACCAAGCTTATTGATCGTACGAAGGGCAGATGCCGAAATTTTCAATGATATCCACTGATCAGTTTCTGGTACGTAAAACTTTTTAGTAATAAGATTCGGTAAGAATCTTCTTTTCGTTCTTCGATTTGAGTGAGAAACGTTGTTTCCCGCTATTGGTCTTTTTCCTGTTAGTTGACAAACTCTAGACATAATGATTCTTTATCTTATAATTGTGACTCCGGCAGGATTCGAACCTGCAACCGCCTGATTCGTAGTCAGGTACTCTATCCAGTTGAGCTACGGGGCCTTAAATTCAGCTACTTTTGAGAATTAAAAACACTTTCGCGATAACCAAGATTTTAATAATGGCTGCAAAGATATATCTTTTATTATCATTTGACCTAATTCTTAGCGAATAATTGATAATGATTTTGACACTTTCTCGTCATTTACGATTAAACTAACGAAATAAGTGCCTCCGACCATGTTTTCTGTACTAATATTATACGTCTTATCTCCAAAAAATGGAGGGGTAAATGTGTCAGAGTAGATAATTCTACCCAAAACGTCTACCACTACTATATTATGAACATCATTTGTTGATGATGTATATTGTAAATTAATGCCACCTGAAGTCATCTCATATCCGTTGATGGTTACGATTGCAAGGGCATCATCATTGACGCCTCCACATACAGATTTTAGCTCTTTCATTGCTCCTAAGATGTTTAATCGCTTACCAGTCACTGTGATGTCATTGAGCTCGGTTAAGTCATCTCCACCTACTAGGATCGCATCCCTAATAATCTCTGCTGCTTGTTTTGGGTTGTCATTGGTTATATCGATCAGTGTAGAGCAGTCTAGGCTGTATAATAAAGCGATACTACCTGCAACATGAGGCGTAGCCCCACTTGTACCGCCGAACTCGTCGTATGCACTGTTCTTATCTGTGGTCAATGTACCCGTGCCTGGGGCTGCAAGATCTACACTTGTCGTACCTCGGCCTGCATTGTCAAAAAAGTCATTTTGTGTAGTATTCGTGACTGCTATCATGAATGGACTAGGGCATGTACTCGGCATGTCACCTACATCGTCTACATCACTATCTCTATTGGTAGTGGCAACGACGGAGATGATACCTACCTCACCTAAGGTGTCAAATACATTGCACCAATCGGGGAAAGTCTCTGCTTGACCACCATCGATACCTGCAGAAAAATTAGTAGATACAATAAATGAACCCTGGGCTCCTTGGGTCTCATTATATAATTTCCGAAGTTCGTATACGTAGTTGTAGCCTTCTATGATTTCATCTACGAAGTCTGGTTGGCTGATGTATAACATTTTAATATTCCAGTTGACTCCAGCTACTCCTTGACTATTATTGCCTTCCGCTCCTATGATACCAGCTACGGCAGTGCCGTGAGTAAATATCGGGTGGTCATCCTGACCAGTGTCGACATTAAGGCCGTAGTAGTCATCTATATAGCTGTTGTTATCATTGTCGATCCCATCATTTGGTATCTCTCCGATATTGGTCCATGTGTTATTTATTAGGTCTGGGTGTTCTATATCAAATCCATCATCTAGAATAGCAACCACGATTTGTTTTCCATCTATTGTGGTACCCCCAGTAGTGTTATTCCACGCTTCTTCAGCACCAATGACCTGCATGTTGCCTTGATTGTTGTATTGGCTGTCGTTCGGTGTATTACGATAAGAGACTCTCACATTAGGTGTGAATGACTCTATTATTCCGCTAGCTTGCAACGCTGTTAGGAGCTGTTCTTGGCTTTCGCCAATCTGTACTTTATAGATGTTAGCGTCAGGAAATATACTTTTAATAAAATCTTCAGTTCCTCTAGATTGATTGGCTAAGTTACTACGTACCTCTTCTATGTTGGTGGATGTGATTATATACCCATCCATTTCGTTTAGCTGTGCATTCGCAGAGAAGACAACCAATAAAATCATGCTAATAAATAGACTTTTCATATACAGGATCATTTCTTTTTAAATCTACTTCTTTCTTACTTTATGTTCGCCTTTGTACATCTTTTCACCAGCTCTTATCGTGATAGTCTGGTTGTTTTCTGATGGCGGTATAGGGCAGTTATATCCATCACTATAGCAACACCAAGGGTTGTATGCTTTATTGAGGTCTAAGATTATTTTGCCATTAATGTTATCGTTTTTCATGTCGATATCTACATATCGACCTCCACCATATGTACTGTCACCATTGGTATTATCCTTAAATGGCACGAATAATTGGTCTTTAAAACCAGGCATATTCATCGTCCTTGTGTTCTTGTAACCATAGAAATAGATCGTACCATCATAAAGTGGACAGCTCAGTTTAGCATATTTTTGGAATGTTTTTTCTTTACCACTGTAGGTAGGCATTTTTATCATTGTAGGCTTCTCTAGTATCTCATAAGAGCACTTGAGGCATAGGTCCTTATTGATACCATAAAACGCTATGTTTTCAAGATCTCCAGCTTTTAATGGAGAGTTAGAGTCCTTTAAGAAATCCATTTTGTAATGGTCTCTGTGTTTAAGTATTTCTTGAGTATATTCTTCTTTACTCTGAGCCTGAAGGTTAAGAGCGATACCAAAAATCAACAATAAGCTTAGAAATTTATTCATTTTCAATAAGTATTAATTTGTTATTTCGAAGTGCTAGTCTTGATATTTTCTTAATACCAAACTTTCTAAAATCAAACAATTCAACCCAAGAGTTCGTAAGTTCTTGGTTGAATTCATAGAGCTTAGACTTATCACCCATGAGGATATTGTCATTACTTGATAACTCAAAGTCTTCTTTACCTGGTAATGTCTGACAGATAACATCCATCTTTTGATTAGAAGGATTATAAGATTTGAGGTACCATTGATCGGCAGATATTTTATGTACAAATATTAAGTTGCCATCAGAATCCAACTTTAGACATCTACCTATATTCTCTAGTATAACGGAGGACTCTCCTGTTTTGATATTGGCAATAGACAACTTATTGGGAGCATCTACTAAAAATAGTGCTACTAAGTCTGCATTGATCCATGCATAATAGCCAATATTAGTAATGTCTGGCAATGGTGTGAAACCAACATTAGATCCATCTGTAGGGTAGAGCCATAATAACTGAGTAGACCCATCTTCTTCAACACGTACACATGAGTAGTAGTCGATACCTGGTACGATTGCTGGCGAATAATCTGCTAATCCATTAGCGGTGATACGTTCTAGTTTGCCTAGTCTGATATTAGCCTTGTATAGATCTGTTATAGCAGGATCATCGATATTTGCGGCAAGCAAAATATTGTCTGCACTGATGAATGTAACTTGATTGTTGTACCCATTTGGGTTAAAATTACTCAAGAACTTTCCTCTCTTTATATCTATTTGTCCATTTGATTTAACTAGGTTGAAGTTATAAATGGACGATGCCTCTAGCTGAGCACTGAGCTCAATATTATTGCTCAACAATAAAATCAAACAAATGACTAGGGTAGGTATTTTAATGTTTTTCATAGGCTACTACATCGAACTTGCTGACTTAAAGATACGATTGAATCTAATACCATTGGCCAAACTTCCATTTTTAGCTGACATCCAGATGAATAATGGCTTACCAACAATATGATCATGTGGTACATATCCCCACATTCTTGAGTCTTCTGAGTTGTGGCGATTGTCTCCCATTGCCCAGTAGTAATCTTGTTTAAATGTATAGCTATTCGTCTGAGTACCATTGATATAGATACGACCATTTTTAACTTCTAGATCGTTATCTTCATACACATCGATCACTCTACGGTACATTGACAAGTTCTTAGGAGTTATAGTTACTGTTTCACCAGCTTTAGGTATCCATATAGGTCCGAAATTATCTACCGTCCAGTCCGTATAGTTCTTAGGATCATTAGGGAAGATGTCAACGCCACCTTGACTGAATGTTGCATTTTCTATCTGTACACCATTGATATTACGGAGTGCTTCTGCTTGTTTATTGTCAAGGTGATATCCAATAACACTACGACCATTGGATACAGCATCATCTATATCAATACCCAGATCTTCTAGCTTTTTAGAATTAAATCCAGAAGGTAGCGTCACCATATACTTAAATTGCATGTGCTCAGGATTTTCAGCTACTTTACCATTTATATACACTTGTCTATCGATGATCTGTAATGAGTCTCCAGCTACTGCAAGACATCTCTTGATGTAATGATCTTTCTTATCTGTAGGTCTCACAACATAATCCTCATTACGTACCATCGATACGAGCTCACGATCGTAGTTGACGATACCTGGGTTCTGTCTTACTTGCTCTACAGTCCATGACCTTCTAGATGTGATATATACACTGTCACCTACAGGCCAGTTAAATACGATCGGGTCATTATTATCAATAGATTCGATTGCTTTTAGTCTTTTGTACGGTAGAGATGGACTCTTGAGGTAAGACTCAGTATTGAAAAACGGAATCCTATTGTGTAACAATGGTATCATAGCAACAGTTTGCGGCATTCTGATACCGTAATGTGCTTTTGATACAAATAAGAAATCTCCTACAAGTAAACTTCCTTCCATAGATGGAGTGGGTATGACGTACGCTTCTATCAAAAACATTCTGATAAAGGCTGCTGCAAATACTGCGAATATGATCGACTCTGACCATTCTCGAGCTACCGTTTTTTGATACGGATTATCTTGTACAAGCTTATTATATATTCTCTGGTTACCGGACTCTTTGGCTTCCATTAGCTTATTATGATATGCGCTTTCTAGGTCCAATGTTTTTCCTAGGTAAGTAGCATCTTCGTCTTTTGCCATCATAGCAAATTTGACTGGAGTCAATAAAACCGCCATCGCAGAGTCCAAAAATTTAAAACCTCCAAAACTCCGTACCATGTCTACGGCCATACCGCTGTAAATAAAGATATTGACGATAGGTACAAATAGTAGGATGGCGTACCACTTAGGTCTACCGATGATATTGCACCATTCTATAAAGTTAAGACCAGGGACTAATCCCTTCCAAGCATCCACTCCAGCTTTAGGGAATAGTAGGTATAACGATATGCTCAATGCAATATACGTAATCAAGAAAAACACTATAAACGCCATAAGTTTTTAAATTATATCACAAATATAGTAAGATGCATAACTCCAAAGACCAAATAAAGATCGAATGCATAAATTAATAGATAAAGCATATGAATATGACCCTGTTTTGAATGTTGATTACATCTTTACTAGATGTATCATTACTAGTTATTCACTTAGATTTAATAATGGTCCTGCATAATGATGAAGTAATTGAAGGTGCATAATTAATGATCGCAACTATAACGTTAAAGTAATAATTGTTCTTAAATTAGGGCATTACTCATGTTAAACTATTCAGTAATTATGAGGTTTTTGATGCTTTCGCTAATGTTGTTTTTGAGCAATCTCATCCTTGCTCAAGATGGTGTGATCTCCATAAAGGTGGTCGACTTTGATACTAGAGAAGCCCTGATAAGTGCTTCTGTTGTTATTAATGATACTGGAGAATACACTGATTATAACGGAGACTTTATTCTAAATGAAAGTGCAAGCGGCGTTGTAGAGGTTTCATATGTTGGGTATGATACGCGAGAGATCACGATAGCAGAGTTGATTGATTCTGATCGTGTATTGGCTTTGCGACCTTCAAGTCAATTGCTCAAAACAGCAGTAATCACAGGATCGAAGTATAGTCGGAGTCTTGAAGAATCTACTGTGTCTATAGATGTGATCAAACCACAATTTATAAAGTCCATCAATACGGTTGATATGGAAGAGGTTCTTGGTAGAGTGCCAGGAGTACAGATAGTTGATGGTCAAGCCAATATACGAGGAGGCTCAGGTTTTTCTTACGGAGCAGGGAGTAGAGTACTGTTACTTATTAATGATATGCCTGCCCTCCAACCAGATGCAGGCTTAATTAATTTCTCAGATATTCCTGTAGAAAATGTAGCACAAGTTGAGATCTTAAAGGGAGCAGGTTCGACTTTATACGGTTCTGCTGCTATGAATGGTATCATCAATGTACGTACAGGATACCCAACATCGACCCCAGTCACAGAGGCAAGTGTATCCTATACGCATTACATGACGCCTCAAGACGCTGGTAAGCAATGGTGGGACGAGTCGCCACGAGGTATGGCTGCAAGCTTGTTGCATAAGAGGCAGGTGGGGAAGTTGGATGTAGCAGCAAGTATGTTTTATTATAGTCTCAATAGTTACAATCAATACACGGAGGAAGATAGAGGTAGAGTGACGCTAGAGACGCGTTATAGACACAGTGATCGTCTTAACTACGGAGTCAATATCAATATTAATAAGAATGAAAACACCAATTTCTTTATTTGGAACTTCAAGGCGGCCCATGAAGGTCTAGAAAGCACCGTTTCTTCGAGCAATAGCTTACGATATACGATTGACCCATATGTCAATTACTCAGACAAATACGGAAATCAACACAAGTTTAAGTCGCGATACTACTATATAAATAATGATAACAATATGGATCAAGCCAATCGGTCCAATAATTTTTTTGGTGAGTATCAGATAAAGCGAAATATCAAGGCACTTGATCTCGATGTAAATGTCGGTGCCGTGTATTCTAAGTTGTTTACTGATTCTTCACTTTTCGGTGATGTTGAGTTTCAAGCAAGAAATGCTGCATTATATGTTCAAGCTGATAAGAAGCTTTTTGATAAACTGCTATTGACGGCGGGTGTCCGGTATGAAAACAATAGCCTTAATACTCCAGATGTATTTCTCGGGGATACAATCCAGGACTTTGGTAAGCGCGATAGTGAAATGATCAGTAGGGTAGCTGCTAACTATCAACTTGCCGAAGCTACTTTCGTTAGAGGTTCATGGGGGCAAGGGTATCGATTTCCTACAATTACAGAACGTTACATAAGAACAGAGTTTTCAAGTTTTCAAATATTTCCTAATGTAAACCTTAAACCAGAATATGGATGGTCATCAGAGTTGGCTATTAAGCAAGGTTTTAGGTTGTTTGGTTTTGAGGGATTCATCGATATATCACAATTTTGGCAACGGTATGATGACATGATGGAGTTTGTCTTCTTCAATGATGCTGATGGTAATTCTGGTTTTCAATCGCAGAATATCGGTAACACATCAATCACAGGTACTGAGGTAGGTATCGGTGGTCAATCAAGTGTCTTTGGACTGCCACTGCGCATCTATGGTGGGTATACATACATCGACCCCAAGTACAGAGACTTTGAAGAAAATGAGGCTGTGAGAAATTCCATTTCTACAGATCAGAATGTGTTAAAATACAGAACGAAGCACAATCTAAAACTGGATATTGAGATAGAATATAAAGGAATCAAACTTGGTGGTAATATAGAGCGGACAAGTCATATGATCAATATTGATAAGCAATTTGAAATAATCAAT
>CALDEO010000297.1 GCA_937942465.1 uncultured Saprospiraceae bacterium | reverse complement strand
TCACGAGTGACAGGCTTTTTTTTCCGTAAATTAGATGATTGTTTTATTAGATGACTTTTACGTCAACTGCATTCATTCCTTTTTTACCTTCTTTTAGTTCGAACTCTACTACGTCACCTTCTCTAATCTCATCGATTAAACCTGTTACGTGTACGAAGTGGTCCTTGTTAGTACCTTCTTCACTAATAAATCCGAATCCTTTAGACTCGTTGAAGAATTTTACTGTTCCTTTACTCATTATTCTGTGTTATGTTGTAATTTAAAGTACAAATCTAATCTTTCAAAAACTTGAAAGCTAGTATTTAGACATTTTTTTATCGATTTTAAGAAAAATTTATGCAAAAAGTCGCAATTCAATGTGATTTAAGAAATTTGATAAGACAATTTTAAGAATCTCAACCATAGTTTACTACTAATTAGGGTCTATAGATATAACTTAAATACGTAATATCAGCCAACAATTAGCGTGATCCCCCCTACTCATTCACGACCTTGCTCTTTTACTTTTATGCTTTCTCAAGTGGTATACAATGAATATACCACCCAATACCCCAGGCCCAAACCAGTTGATATAGTGATGAAAGAAATCATTGACTACAAGAAAAGCACTTATGGATGTAATATACCCTCCCGTCATCTTACCAATATGGATCCTCAAATAACGACGTTTAACCTTTTTGATATCTTGAAGTAGGATTATATCATTGATCGATAAGATCAAACTAAGTGATCCAAAAACTCCGATGATTATCATATAGCCATTAGTCAAGAACCATGGAGCAGTAACCATAACAATACCACTCAGTAACATAACTAATGTGATCAACCAATCAATTTTAAAATTATGATCATTATGATTAAAGCTCAGGCATCTATACCCTGATAGCAATAAGTACAATGTAAAGATCCCAATCAATGCTAAGGGCAGATTAAAATGCGCAGTAGACAGCGATATCAATAATGAGATACATGTTGACAATACCAAGCTATAATAGAAAAGTAAACCAGATCGACGATGAACCCTACTACCCTTCTTTGCTACAATTGCTACAGTCCCTGACAACATGGCTAAACTCCCCAAAGTCGCATGACTGATAGAACAGATGCTATATATTAACTCACTCATAATCTTAATCATTTAGTAGTTCTATTGCCTTATCGAGCATATCGTCTATTCCTAAACCCAATCGCTCGCTTGTGTTATTTATTTCATAATCTGGCTCAACTCCATGCTCTATAGACCGACCTGCTGCATCCAAGAAATCACTTACCGATACGGATACAATCCAACCATTGGACAATTCAAAGTTGGAGTTGCCGCCACCACCACCGCCCGTAACTTGACCGACCAAAGTTACACTAGGTATCGCCTTGAACATGGCAGCCATATACGAGCTTGCACTGTATGAACCTCTATTAGTCAATACTACGATCTCTTGATCGAAGTGAACCTGAGAGTTGGGCTCTGCAAATACTCTTATTGGGTCGGTCTCATCGGCTCTATTAGGTCCACTCTTTTCAATATAACTACCTACATGTGTACGACTATCAACAAAATCTCCTAACAATGTAGGAACCAGGTTACTGTCTCCTCCCCCATTACTACGGACATCTATAACCAGACCTTTTATATTAGAATCAAGGTTCTCTCGATAGATATCCATAAATAAATGAAGCTGTTGCATTCTGTCTATTCTGATATAATATATCGAATCAGCAACCACTCCATGCGTATAGTTACCATCTATCTCAAAGCCCGCAGATAAGTATGCGCTATCTATAAGCTCCGCAGAAAACTGCACATTATATCCATTACGAAAGTCATAAAATGCACCTACTTTAGATGGCGACCGCAAAGCATTATGTCCATCCTTTAAGCTCATCAATGACTCCACCATAATATCAAATAATTGCTCCTCAGTAGTGGATGCTATCAGCTTTTGAGCATTGGCAATATATACACTATCCCAATCAACTTGCTTCTCATCAAAGTAAATATAGTTCTCATCTACATACTCCCAGAACTCATCATACAAAGTTGGTGGATCAAAGTCTAATCCTGTTGATAGATCCTTTACACAGCCAACATTAATGACTGTCAATAGTATTATTAAATATTTCATATTCTATTGTTTTTTTAGTTTCGATAATAAACACCAACGAGTACATCTTGACCCCAAAACTGAGCAGGCTGTATACTTCTGACTTTATCTACATAACTATTGTAAATTAACTTGGCAGATACATGATCTGTAATTTGATACGAAATCGATAAGGAGATCTTGAATGACATATACTTGTTGACACTTACAACCTTACCGCTCTTAACCAATGATGACGCCAACCCAGCTTGCGTCGGTGAGAATGCATCTTCATTTAAGAAAGCCTCTGGGTAAGGATGCCCATACGCTGGTCTTATGAGATGACTAAGTAGAGAAAATTGGCTCCAGCCAGACACTTGTATATTCTTGCCTTTGATCGATATATCATAATCCCTTTCAAGCCGGATACCTAGGCTCTGAGCAATAGTATAACTTATAGGATTATTACCAAATCCTACCAAACTGGATTTAGGCATATTGAGTAATGTGGTAGAGTTAAAAAAACCTCCAACCCAGTTCATCTTATACTTACGTAAATATGCGTAATTGACCTCTGGTCTGATGAGATTAAACAGCAGTCCTTTGGATGATTGACTTGAACCAAGCCCCATATAATGTACTGCCAATACCTGCTTAGTCGTAATGTTTTCTTTGCTATAGTTTATACCAAACTTAAGGGATCGTATCTTCTTAGTCAGTTTAGAAAACCTACTCTCCTGTACATTTGCGAAAGCATAACCTAACTCAACTCCTATAGTATGTCTAGTGTCATTGAGATTGTCTTGACCTTGCAACGTGCTAAAGGACAATATAAAAGCTAACGTCAATGTAATAATAGTGCAATTCTTCATATCTATATTTGTGTTGTTGATACAAATATGAACAATGAAAACCTAGCAAATCAAAACATGTGACAGACAACAAAAAATAGTGGCGAATTGCAAGATGCAACCTACCCCACAAGCTTGCAACTCACACTTAAATAACTGTTAATAAACGAATTACCCAATATTCTTTACTTCATCAAATGCTGATCTTGATACCGGTATATGTTTGTCTACACCGAGAATACTCACAAAGGACTTACTCTTATTGCCTCGAAAGTCTGCAATCTTTGCACGGTTGACGATATGCGAGCGATGTACTTGTAGAAATGAATCTTGATCAAGTAACTCTTTAACTGCTTTCAATGTGCTCCTCACGATATGACGTACCACGGTGCCATCGATATCGATATATATCAATACGTAATTGTCCTGAGCACTGAGCAATAATATCTTATCAAACCCAGCCGAAGCATAGGCCTTGCCATCTGCACCGAGCATACTCAATGTATTATGAGCCTTGGCCTCTTTCTTTTGGTCGGCAAGGTGGACTGCAATCACTCCAGACCACACCT
The DNA here is from genome assembly GCA_937942465.1 of uncultured Saprospiraceae bacterium. GTDB lineage: Bacteria > Bacteroidota > Bacteroidia > Chitinophagales > Saprospiraceae > JAHDGW01. The sequence continues at coordinate 1,766 of CALDEO010000297.1, read as the reverse complement.
TGTATAAGTATACCAAATAACCAACCACAGGTATAGCAGCAACACTAGATATAACCATTAAAAAATTGAATAAGCGTCCCCAACTAAATGACCACCCAAAAACAGCGATGGCATAGAAGTAACATGCCGTCATCGATAAGACTGTTGCCAAAAATAGATCCAATATCTCGTAAATAATATTCCAAGGTCGAGCATGCAATCGATCAACTGTATACATCCTCACGAGATAATACCCTATGATCGTAGTAGCCGTTGTGATACCATAGCCCAACAGAATAAGCGTCTTGTATGGATGCTTAAAATTGCTCGTACCAAATGGCTGAAAAGCAATCAAAATAAAACTAATAATCACTCCTGTAATCAAAGCTATTGACATGTATTTACCCAAAGGAAGTCTAGAACATGGTATTTTCAATAAGGAGAACATATATTAAATAGTATCGATTATAGCCATAAATATAATACAATAAGAAGCCATTAGGTACTGATGCTCTCAGGATTTCATAGTGCTTAAATTCAAAAAATACAATTGAGAACAACTTTTAAGTCTATAAACTGAGCTATTATTTCTATTTTAGGGGCAGAATAATGTTCCGAAATTTAAAACCTAGAATGATGAGTCAGAAGATTTATACAATTGGTATTATAATGTTCCTATTTGTTTTTTCATTGTCTGCGCAAGATCAAGTTGTACAGACGCTGATCTATGACTCAGAGACTAGAGATACTGTCATTGCATTCCCTACGGATGACCATAATAAGTGGGAGAAGATCATCATGAAATATTCGATGCGTTGCAAAGATGGACTTGTATCTCCTGGTACAACCGGCCTTACCAATATAGGATGTGGTGAGTGGGACTATAGCTGCAACACCTACATTACTGATTCTACTAAGGTGGATTCATCATTTAGATCATCGCCTGATCACATCATTAGCAACTTTAGCGGTGAAAACTTTGCTTACGTCACATCTCCAACATACAACTATGTAGAGTCTACGTTTAAAGAAACTACTGTTAATAGTGCTAGCAATGAAAGTGTTTTTGCCTTGCATACGCCTGATGGCGAAAGTCAAATACTATCTGGATCGACAGGAGACGAAAATAGGATGCAGGTGATTTTACAAAAATCGGCATTGGATAACTCAGGAATATCTGCTGGTGAAATATCGGGTATGTCACTTGATGTTGTCTCTGGAATGGCAAATCTGCAGTATCTAAAAATACGTTTATCTCATACCACCAATGGCAATCTCAATACGTGCTATGCTAGCGCATCAAGCCAAGAAGTATACTATCAAAACACTACAGTAGATGCCAGCTCAGGACCATTATATTTTTACAATCCATTTGAGTGGAATGGCAATGACAACATCTTAGTAGATATCAGCTACCGTATCAATGAAAGTGATCTAGTCATTGCGTCAAGCAATGCAAATAACGACGAGACGTTAAACAGTAACAACAACGGATACTTAACTACCAATGGTAGTGGTCATATCGAAGTAGAGGGAGACTTCTCCATGATATCAGACGAAATCACCGTTTCTTATTGGATTAAGGGATCAGCTGAGTTACCTAGAAATAGTACCATACTAGAAGCAGTCGATGCGACAAACAATCGTCAAGTCAACATACACATGCCATGGAGCAACAGTGAGGTATACTGGGACTGTGGTAACGATGGCAGTGGCTATGATCGGATCAACAAATTGGCATTTGATTATCAATATAAGAGTCAATGGAACCACTGGGCATTCACCAA
>CALDEO010000296.1 GCA_937942465.1 uncultured Saprospiraceae bacterium | reverse complement strand
AGACTACTTTTGATTCTTCAACTTACTGTACCATTCTGGGCTAATACCTAAAAAATGAGCCATATTCTTTGATGATACTCTTTTGACAAGTGATGGGTGTTTATCTTGTAGTATTGCTATAAATTCTTTTGTTGAGGATATTAGTTTAAGCGTTCTTAGTTCTTGCATCAAGAGACTGTCCTTGGTAATACCCTCAATATAGAATCGATTAAATGATGGATACTTCAATATCCAAGCATCAAAACTCTCCTTACTAAATCTAATGACTGTAGATTTTTCTAGTGCCTTCAATTCGAACTTGGTAGGTGTCCCATCAAAGTAACTGTCGGTACAAGTAGCCATATAGAATAAGTCATCTAGATGAAACCATACGGTTTTATTTTCTCCCTCTGTCGATACGGTGGAAGTAACAAGACTACCTTCAGCAACAAAATATACGTACTTCTTTGTGCTCCCTATACTTACTAAAACTTCTTTCTTTTTTAAGGTTAACAGTTTAGAATTCGTTTTCATTTCTATCCATAAATTCTCATCACATTGATCATTATCACCATCAAGAAGCTTCTTTAATTTATCATACATAGTTATGATTTTGAAATCTTGTAACATCGGATCACATTATATTTGGGTAGGACTCCATCACTATTTGAGAATAATTACTATTTGAGAATATAAAGCCCATTGTAACTTTAGGTCAGCAGTATGGATTCGTTTACTTTCTATTAATTGACCATATGAGTAAGGAATCCTTTCCCATTATCAATCGATTGTGTTGTATAACGATCCGTATTAGTCAATATATAGTCAGCATAGACTCTTGTAGCTTCCATATCCATGTTATCCGCATAGATCATAGTATCAATGTGAAACAGAGGTTCTAACATTTGAAATAATGGCAAATACAAATCCTTCCAGCCATCAAGGAATAAAAAGTCAATCGGTCCATTATATGCTTTAAGTGTTTGTATCGCATTGCCAATTTTTACTTCAACATATTTACTCAAGTTGGCATTACTAAGATTGTGCATGGCTTTTATTGCCTTAGATTCTATTAATTCTGTTGTGATGACCTTACCTCCGGTTTGACGAACACCATCTGCCAAATAAATAGTCGAAATACCAAAAGAGGTCCCAAACTCCACTACGTACTTACATTGATTCATGACTATAAGTTCTCTTATCGACTCCCCTTGATTCTTAGTGATTGGGAGATATACATGCTCAAAGTCAGAAGGCACCATGGGACGAAAAGAAGATTGCAATACACTTTCCGCAATCTTTCGTTGGTCATTTTTAGAATCTTCATGTAATTTATTGAGTACCGTATCTATATTATTAGTACTAATCAAATTCATCCTCTTTTCTTATAATTTATATAAATGAGAAGGCTGCCCTACTTTGAACAGCCTTCACAAAACATGTATAAAGTCACTCTATGAAACTACATTGCTTATTATCTCCAAGTAGTAGCACTAGATTACTAGAACTTACCATTTGTATTTTTCCAATCGCCTTTTGCTGGTATTGTTTGGATGACATCCCAATGTTCAACAATAAGACCCTCTTCTAGTCTGAATAAATCATAATAGGCAACATGATCACCTTTACCAAATTTTCCTTCGCTCACAGATAACACAAAGTTTCCTTCACCCAATACTCTGTGTAGTTTGTGATATTCCATAACTAAACCATTCTCAGCCATTTGCTTCATAGCAGCGCCAAAACCGTCTAACCCATCTGCAACAGAAGAGTTATGTTGAAGGTACTTCGTTGGATTAATGTAAGAAGTCACTTTGTCCATCTCACCATTGAGCAATACATTTGTGATAAAACCTTCTACCACATTCTTATTAGCAGCCGTTTTATCTCTATCCGTGATTTCAGTTGCACCATCAAACTGCGTTCTATTACTTGGGTTTGGTGGAGTAATAGGCGTAAGGTTATCCCAATGCTCTACGATTTTATCATCTTCAAATCTGAAAATATCAAATCCAGATTTAGGGCCAAAGAAGTCATACTTGGTATGTGAGAAAGTATAGTCACCATCTTGAAATGATCGTAATACCGTAGCCTTGAATCCTCCAGTTGGTGGATTAGACAATACAGCTCCAAATCCTTGTAAACCATCGGCTACATCCAGATTATGTTGGATATACTTGTTAGGATTAATATATCCTGCTGGTTCTTGACTTCCGTTTTCAATGCTCTCAAGTAAAGCAGATGCTTTTTGCTTATTAGTTAATTTCATTTTTTCTTCTTTTTTATTTTGAATAGGCGAATTTTGCTTTGATGCACAACTGGCAAGACACAAGAGCATTGCCATCATTAGGAGTATGTTATTTGTAAGTCTCATTTTAGATTAGTTTAAAGATATTGTAAATGATGAACCTGGGTTGAAATTGAATCCTTCTCCAATCTCAACTACCAATACTTTGTCAGAGTCAACCCTAAGCCCTACTGAAGAATTATCAGAAGTAAAACCACTAACATTATGAGATTTATCAAAAGTCATGTAGTAACGGTCTGTCGTACCCGCTTCGATTGTTCTAAAGAAATTCATATACGTTGCATCATCTGCAGCGGCTACCAACTCGAATGAAATACTCGTCTCATTGATATCGATATCATATAATCCCAGTAAGTAGGCAGGAAACTCAACAGCATCTGAGATTGTAGATGACGCAGCTAGAGAGCCCGCAGGTTGACCAAAGAAGTCCTCTATTGTTGTCTCTACACCATTGGTCTGTGCAGCACCCGTAAATGTATTTGTTACTGTAAGGCTAGCACCTGAGTTGATAGGAGTTGACATATCATCGTCATCGCCACAAGATGTAATCGTAATTACAGATATTAGAATAGTTAATAATAAAAGATTCGTCTTTAAAAAGCTCATTGCAAACATTTGATTAATTAATGCTGCAAAGATTGGACAGTTATGAGGTATTATAGCTATCCATTTAATCGTATAAACTGTAAAAATGGGAAGACATTAATAAGTAGATCTAAATTGCTCGGGTGTCTTTTCTGTATGTCTTTTAAAGTATTTATAAAAATTTGTTGATTCAGGAAACCCAGTTTGATAAGCAATTTCTTTTATCGATAATTCCGTATTGATGAGCAATCTTTTTATTTTTTTGATGCATATTTCATCAATCAATTCTTTAGCGGTTTTATGGACGATACTCTTGCTTATTGTATTTAGAGTCTTGGTGCTGAGGCCCATCATCTGCGCATAATCTCGTACTCTCGTAGTCTTTGCTACATTGAGTTCTATGAGCTGTTGTAATGCTATAAATTCTTGCAAATATTTTCTTTCATAATTGATGTTCTCGGTTATAGCTTTCGTTCTGAATAGCTTGGTAATCAATATATGAACTTCGCTCCGGATAATACTTAGAGAATGTTTGTCTTGGACTTTGGAATACTCCTCTTCTATTCGATCGATTATTTTACGAATACTTTTATAGTCTGATTCTGACAACTGCAGTTTAGGACTTCCTAGGAATTCATTGAACAGCAATATGGTTTTGTGAGCTTCCATTTGTTCAAGGTAGCTCACCAAGAAGTCATTAGTAAAAAGCAGTAGTCGACCTTTTAAATTATTGCTCCTAGAAAATTTCTGGATTTGGTTTTTCCTTATAGCAAGCAGCGTCCCTTCAGTACATTTATAGTCTGTAAAATCAATGGTATGCTCTCCTTCTCCCTTTTCGACAAATAGAATAATATAGAATTCGATTTGATGCGAGATCTTCGGAGAATGTGCTAAATCCTTTCGAGATAAAAGCTCCTCCAGTTTAAGTAAATCAAACTGTGAATTAGGATTGTCCTGATTACTAAATTTTATGTTTTGTGTTTCTTGTTTCATTTTATCAATTGCACATATCATGTAGAATAAAGATACTAGCCATTAGCGTAAGCAGACATTTTATAATAGACCTTCAGTGTTAATGTAAAACACCTTGCTCATCGACCATATAATTTCGGTTATTTTATGATGCAATGTTGTAAGTATAAGATTCAAATCAAGATTAACCAAAAAAGACTGCCTTTATTGACAGCCCATTTTAGTTACTTTAATATTTTTCATCTAATATTGCTCCTTCTGTAAGAGCGATGGTATGTGCTAGGAGGTTTAGCTCAACGCATCCGCTTCTACAGATGCAATAATCGACTCCGCAATGGCGTAATCAGCTTCAATTATTGCTGCATTGACCATCTCTATGCAAGCGTGAGCATATTCCTCAGCATGCTCTGCTTTCCTTTTGGCTCTTTCAATATTTTGCTCTGCCTTAAATTCCTTAATACTTGCATCGACTGCTTCTTTTTTAGCTAGAACCACTACCTGTGCATCAGCCAAGGTCATTTTGACTTCACTTATCTTACTTTCTGCTTTGGCTTTGGCTTCTGTAATAGTCGCATTTGCACTTAACTTAATTTCTTCAACTTTCACTTTTGCATTATCGAGTTGAGTTTGAAATTTTTCCTTTAATTCTGATAATCTGTTTGACATAGCTTTTCTTTTTCGTTAAAATCAAAAGTAACCAGAGCATAACACTTGAGCCTTGAACTAATTCAATGCCATCATATTATCTTCTATTTACTTTCAAAAGTAATTACTTCCGATAATATGCCTCTAGAGATCTACCCCAAAATCAGATACTACGAGAACTTCTTGATATTAATCTCTGGGTCCCAATAAGCAATCATCTCTACAATTTTTCCATCTTCATTAAACTCAAACGTATCTACAACATCAATTTCCATTTTACCCATAGGCAAGTCCGCATCGGTAATGTTGTTCTCTGCAGTCATCCCCGCTACTTCTACAGTCATAGCAAATGAAACTCGGTTACCAGCAAGTACCGTTGGACTCTTTTGTACAAGTTGTGTACCTTTTACTGCTGCACCTTTATAATAAGCTAGTATATCTACTTTACCAGATTTGGCCGGTGCTAGATAAGGATCTTGTACGGTTGCATTATCTGCGAATAAGTCGGCGATGCCTTCAGGGTTTTCCGAATTGAAACACTTAAAATACGTTTTCACAGCTTCTAACATTTTCTCTTTATCCATCTTAGTTTTATTTTGATATGTGATTCTTTGATTTAAAAGTAATTTTTAGAATTTACTATTGTCTTGAATTAATTCAATAACTCAGTCGTATTTATCATATAAGTTTGTGTAGGAAGTCTATTAAATAGTTTGTTTAATAATCAATACTACAAATGGAAACTAATAACAAGAATAACAAAACGGTCACACGTAGAAACATGGTTAAAGCCACAGCTGGTATTGGACTAGCATCAACGTTCTTAGGTTCTAATATAATTGCTCAAACGACTGACCAACAAATAGCTCCAGCAAATAAAACCCCAGAAGGATACGAGAGCAATATCGCTGTATGTACCGTCATGATCGTCAGAGCTATACACGAAAAAGCCGCTGATAGCGTATGGGACAAACACAAAAAATGGCTCAAAGCAACACATGGTCCCTGGGGTATGGTGACATATACTGTTGCCAAAAGCGAAGAAGTAAAGAATCCGCTAAACCCTGCTAGTACAGAAAAAACTGGACGTATAATCTATGTTATACATGAAGTATATAGACATCTGGATGGTCTTACCAAACACTATTCTGAATCTCCAAATGGCGGCTATGTAGAAGACTTCCTAAAGATTGCAACTGCCGAAGGAACAACCGTAACAGTACTACAAGGTGCCGAAATAACCCATTCTTTACTGCCAAAGGATTGTGACTTCCCAGTATCAATTAGCGGTAGCGATGCAGGTGTCGAAAAGTTCTTTGATAAGGATTAAGGGTTTTCTATTGTGTATTAGCCTCTTTAGTCTACCAATTTCGATGACATGTATCGATTACATAGTTGGTCTTTTCTGACAGTTATAATCGTTGCTTAACCCTAATTAATTTATGACATTGATTTTGGCCTCAGATTAGATTTCTTCTTGTTCACTTTTCATATTGTTTCCAATAATTCATTGACCTCGTTGTCATAATCCAAATGATAATCCATTGACTTCGCTCTGTTAAGATCCTTCAATGCCATTTTCTTATCTCCTTTCATAAGATATACTTTTGCTCGATTTTTATAAGCATAACTATTGTTATCATCAATATTAATTGAATGATTTATATACTTCAAGCCTTCTTCAATCTCACCTTTATTGGCAAATACAAGACCTAAGTTATTGAATTGAAACGGATCGCTATCATCAACTTCAATTGCTTTTAAAAGGTACAATTCGGCATTAATTAAATCCCCCATTTTTGAATATGTATGTCCTAAGTCATTAAATACCATTTGAAGAAGTAAGTCGTCATCTCCACTTAATGAAACAGCTTTGAGTCCATCCGAAATTGCTAGATCATATTCTTTTAACTTTTCTCTGGCAGAAGCCCTAGTTAACCATACTGATGGTTCATTTTCGTCCACTTCCATGGCTTCTGTCGCTAAATCGATTACATTTTGAAATTCATGTAATTGTTCTGATATAAAAATTTGATTGTTTATAACCTCTAGGTTATCGGGTTCTATTTTTCTAGCACTTGCTAATTGAATTCTAGCAGATTCAAATTCGCCAATATCAATTTGAATCAAGGCTATCCTGATTTTCGGTAGAACTTGATCTGGGAAAAGCTCTATAATTGTGTTATAATCGGATATAGCATTTTGATCTTCTAATAAGTTACTATAAGATGCTGCCTTGTACATCATTAGATTATAATCAAACTGAAAATCTTCTTGTTCTAAAAACTTGTTAGCAAGCTTTATTACATTACTGTAATTACCTATCGAAAATTGGTATTTAAGATTTTCCATCATTATAAAGCTATCTATAAATTTAATATTCCTTTTTACAATTTACCGAGTTATCAACGAAGCTAAATGAGTAAAGCTAGACAATAAATCTTCTCTATAAAAGTCATCATTATTATGAAAATTTATATAAACTTGAGAACAAAATTTGATTGGGTTCAATTAATCTTTTGATATTGCTTCGCAACAAGATTAATACCCCTACTGATGCTTAGATATCTCAATACCCTTAATCTTACGATATAGCTCTGTAGCATACGTGTCAGTCATAGATGATATGTGATCTAGTACAGACATCGTCCTCAGGTATGGTGATACCTCTTTCTCAAAAGTTCTGAATTGTTTCGGTA
>CALDEO010000295.1 GCA_937942465.1 uncultured Saprospiraceae bacterium | reverse complement strand
ACTTACATTGATACTAGCGCTGTGCTCTTTTTTGATAGCCTGCTTAGTCGGAGTATTATTGGGGATCATCGCTGCTCTAAATAAAGACAAGTTGGTTGATCAGTTGATTATAGCTATATCGACCATTGGATATTCTGTACCTAGTTATGTGAGTGCAATTATTTTTGCAGTGGTATTTGCATACATATTGGGACCTTATACAGATCTCAATGTACAGGGTAGTCTTAAGGAGATTAATGATATTGGTGATGATGTATGGGTACCAAAAAACATCATTTTACCGGCAATAGCTCTTGGAATTCGTCCTGTTTCGGTGATTGCACAGCTTATGCGAAGCGCATTTTTGGATATTAGTAGTCAAGACTTTGTAAGAACTGCCAAAGCGAAGGGGCATAACAACTTAACGATTATAAAAAATCATATTCTTAGAAATGCTATGAATCCTGTAGTAACCTCTATCAGCGGATGGTTTGCATCTCTATTGGCAGGAGCTTTCTTTGTTGAGAATGTCTTTAATTATAGAGGATTGGGATTGGTAGCAGTTAATGCACTTATCAATTATGATATACCTGTTATCTTAGCTTGTGTGATTTTTACTAGTATGATATTTATCACAGTCAATATTATAGTTGACTATATCTATCAATGGCTAGACCCTCGAGTAAAGTATAGTTAATATTAGAAACTAAAACCCACTGCTAGGCTAAGGAGTTGATTTCTTTTTCTGAATTGCACGATCCTACCATCATTAAACTTAATGTGATCACCTGCAGCTCTAAATATAGACTCAAACTTAAAGTCTATGTGTATATTGTCAAAATCATAACCGATACCACCTTGAAAGCCCGCGGTTATCCACCGTATATCCTGGCTGTAAAAATCTAACTCACTTAGCTCGGAATCAATAGAGCCAAAAAAGTGAAATATAGGCCCAACGCCATATCGGAATCTATTAAAACGGATCCCTGACATTACAGAAAAGTCAATGTACTTATTCGTTTCAAAATATTTATCTGTTTTTAGGACTTCATCCGTTTCTATAAACGACTTAAGACTAAACTCTTGTTTGAATGTACTGTATGTCAAGTCATTTTGTAACCACACCCAACCAAAGTTATGCTGTGAAAAAACACCATAAGCTAGCATTGGTGAAGAGTCAACGTATGTTAATTCTAATCTTACAGCCTGATCGTCTTTGATTATCAACCTTGACTCAGTACGTGACTCTACATGCCCGTAACTCGCCTTTACACCAAAACGATGTTGAGCACTGAGAACAGTTGCAGATATTACTAATAATGAAATTAATAAAAATTTAAGATTCATATTTTGACTTTTATGCTTTGATTTTAAAGTTGACCTATCAACCTTTATCTCATAACGTACCCGTATTTCAACTTAAATCTAAACATTCTAAGATAGTATAACAAACAATGATATGTCTTTAATGAACATAGAGACGAGTTAGCGACATATTAAAGACAGTTTTAGCCGTTACAGCATATATAAATCAGGCTATTGTAATTTATTTATTGTTATTTGACATCTTTTCTATTAAATATGCGACTTTAGAGGTACAATTAATCAGCGTCAATATATACCATGAGCGATACTACATCTAGATATGATTTAAGAGGGGTTTCTGCAAGCAAGGATGAAGTACATGCTGCTATCAAAGACTTAGACAAGGGATTGTACCCACATGCATTTTGCAAGGTTTTACCTGATTTTGTCGCCAATGATAAGGACTATTGTAATATAATGCATGCTGACACAGCCGGGACTAAGACGAGCCTTGCGTATTTATATTGGAAAGAGACTGGAGATACCTCTATATGGAAAGGGATAGCTCAGGACTCTATAGTTATGAATGTAGATGATATGGCTTGTGCTGGTTGTATTGATGACATAATTTTGTCTTCTACGATTGGTCGCAATAAATCTATTATTTCAGGTGATGTAATAAAAGTATTGATAGATGCTTGCATGTCTTTCATTGCGGAGCTGAAGTCGCATGATGTCAATATGCACCTGTCTGGTGGTGAGACTGCTGATGTTGGTGATATTGTACGTACTATCGATGTTGGATATACTGCCTTTGGTAGGTTAAAGCGCGACGATGTGATCAAAAACGATATTAAGGGTGGACAAGTTATAGTTGGACTTGCTTCTTACGGTCAGTCTACCTATGAGACGGAGTATAACGGTGGTATGGGTAGTAATGGACTTACTTCTGCAAGACACGATGTACTTAATAATGAATATACCGAGAAGTACCCTGAAAGCTTTAACCCAGCGATACCCCTTGACTTAGTTTATGCAGGGAGCAAAAAACTTACAGATACCATAGATATTGATGGCAAGCCTATCAGCATTGGTAAGTTGATACTTTCACCGACAAGGACTTATTTACCCGTAATAAAAGCGGTTTTTAATAAAATCGGAAGGTCTAATATCCCAGGTATGATCCATTGTACTGGAGGTGCTCAATCCAAAGTGATTAAGTTTATCGATAAGAAGCGTATTGTTAAAGATAATATGTTGCCAATACCTCCTTTATTTCAATTGATAAAAGATGAGTCAGGTACTGATTGGAAAGAGATGTATCAAGTATTTAATATGGGACATCGTCTTGAGTTTTATGTAGATCCACAACATGCGGATGAAATCATTGAAATATCAAAGTCATTTAATATTGATGCACAAGTAATAGGTAGCGTAGAGGAGTGTGATAAAAACGAAGTTATTGTTAAGACTGATAAGGGTACATTTACTTACAATTAAGAGTTTTTCATTCACTATTCATAATTTTTTATAATACTTATGATATGAATCATGAAGCGCTATAAAGGGTGCTAGTAAATTATTTACTAAAATCCATTTAACTTATAAATATTGTAGGTAATTTAGGCTCCTAATTAATAATAGAACTAACTGATATGATCGAGAATCAATTTATTGAAGAATTTACACATTATAAGGTATTCTTATATGGTCGAGAAGCAGAGGGCCAGCAAACAGATTATGGCATTAATATCACTTTGCCTTCTGGTCTTGTGGTAGTAAAGTTTTGTATGAATTGGATGCGAGAAAACCATTATGAAGAGAAAAATGGTAAATATAAATTCAATGTATACTTAAGAACAGATAAGTATATCAACTGGATTGACATTCTAAGAAACGAGAAGCCACTATTTTTCTCATATAATACGGATACTAATATATGCTATCTCACGACGAGTGATGAGCCAGTAGGAGAGGGTGAGAATGAACAAAACTAAAATTCTAATCTATGCCTAACTATGGGTAATTGAGGATATAAAATAGAAAGGCCGAATTAAGTTATTAATTCGGCCTTTTTTATGCTCACATTTAAGTCGTTGCTGAGAAATAAATCTAGAAAGTCATTATTATGCTCGCCTCAGGATCAATAATCTTCCTGAAAGATTGGCAAGACGTAGTAAGAGATAATTATCTCCAACCGCCTCCACCGCCACGATCATTACTTCTTGGCTCTGCTTTTTTTACAACGATACTTCTTCCTTCGAAGTCGCTATCGTTTAGTTCTTCAATTGCGATAAGACCATCGTCATCATTGGTCATTTCTACGAAACCAAATCCTTTTGATCTACCAGTTTCTCTGTCCATAATAACTTTAACCGAATCAACTGATCCAAATCTCTCAAATAAATCTCTTAGACTGTCTTCATCTGTTGAGTAATTAAGTTTAGCAACAAAAATGTTCATTTAATAAAATTGTAATATTTAAAAATAGTATTCTAATTTGTACAACGGAGAAAATTAATATTTAATTCACTTTGTTCTAAATCAAATTAGCATATATACAAATATACATCATATTAATTTATTATGTGGGAAAGCTTATTAAGTTTTGTAGAGATTTTGGGTGTAGCCTATTAATTACTGTAACTCTATTATAGGTATTGAGCTCTACATTCATTATCGTTATTTAGAAACAACCAAGAGGTTGTTTCTAAATAAAAAGAGCTTACTGATTTTAAATCAATAAGCTCTTCAAATATATCTATTAATAATTAGAGACTATTTCTCTAAAAGTTTTTTTATAAGTATCATATCCACTTGCTGTGCATAATTGTATTCGAAATTAGTCTTCTCATCAAGCGAATCGATAATCACCTGAAGATTTTGAGTTAAATCCATTCTTACAGTACTTCGTCCATCAATTTTTGCATTCGGATGGAGGTCGATTGCACCGTTACTTCGCTCATACAAGTGAAAGTAAATCTCGTATAATGAATATGTAGCAGTATGATCTATGATAGGCTCTGGTATAACCGGAGCAACATAATTTAAATCCACAAATCCTTCAGGTGTAAAGTTAACTTTATCACCTTTAAGAAGGACTATTGTAATGGTTGGATCATTTACATCACTTGCTCTAACACTACCTTCATGATTTTCTACTTCTATATTGCCATTGTCACCTCCTGTCAATGTAAACTCTGTTCCGAGTACTTCTATAAGAAGATCATCTTTTAATACTCTGAAAGGCATGTTCGGATTATGTGCAACATCAAAGGTTGCGTTACCTGTTAATACTATATAACGTTCGTCTAAACCATCATAGTTGACAGGGTAGGTTACTTCACTATTTTTGTCTAGATTGATTACTGAACCGTCGATCATCTTTATTACAGATGATTCTACAGAAGCCATTGTTGTCTCAAACTTAGGTGCTTCTGGCCAGAAAATAAAAGTGGCAGTAAGTAATAAAACTAATCCTGCTGCTATGCTTAACCACTGCTTTGGCACTAAAGGAATAACTTTAGTATTCTTGATCGGTTCTTGTACAATATTGGCTTTAGCACGAAACTTATCCCATGCCTTGTCAGTATCGACAGAGCGATAATGAATATCTTTTGATTGCGCTAGTATTTTATTTAATTTGTTCAATATTCCTAATTAATGAAATGAATGAATCTTGCTAAAAATTGGTTTTTTGGTAGTTCATTCATCTGTAAGACGTTTAAGTTTTTAATAAGCCACATATTTTCTATTTGAAAATATGTTTATTATCCTTTAAAATATCTTTTAGCGATTTTACAGCTCTGGATATATTATCCTCGACACCTCTTTCTGACATATTGAGATGCTCAGCTATTTCTTTATACGTTAGACCTTCAAATTTGTTAAGTTTGAAGATTATTCTATTTTTTTCTTTTAATGTAAGTAGGGCTTTTTCTAATTCCGAGCGGATTATATAAGGATCTAGATCCACTTCACCTTCGATAGGTATGTGATTGATAGAGTCTATATCGACATTTATATGTTTCGATTTTCGAATAAAATCGATCATCGTATTTTTAGTCGCCTGATATAAATAACTTTTTACAGATGTTCTTATTACAAGAGTATCACGACTATCCCACAACTTCATAAATGTATCCTGAACAATTTCTTCGCTATTTTCATAATGATTAATCCTGCTATTAACAAAGTTAACCAGTGGTTCGAAGTATGTTCTGAATAGAGTTTCGAATGAATTTATATCTGAGAATCCTTGATTCAAATGTTTTGTAGCATCTTTTAATGAATGTTTATGTTACTACAAGTATAATTAAATCTTCTAGTACCATGTTAGTATACTGCAATATTAATATTGATCGAGATAAATATTTGCTTGTAGCTGCAATTAATAAGCGGAAATGAGCATTTTCTGAGTTTTAACAGAATACTTTCCTCGCAAAGCAAATACATATACTCCCGCTTTTAGTTGTGGCAGTTCATAGGTATTGTTGTTTTTACTTACATTTTTCCAGCTTAAAATTCTTCTTCCTGCGATATCATAAATATCTGCAATGAAAGTCTCCCCATCCGATAATGACAATATCTCTATTCGTCCATTAACTTGGATTATCTCGATCTCATTTTCTTCGATATCGATACTGTTAGTAAGACATGGTATGCTATCTATTGCTTCACTTATGCTACAGTTAGGCTCTATAAGATCTGTAACTTTAAATTCGTATGCGCCTGCAGCTAAATTCATATCTATTAACTGTACGGGGATATCCAAGTATGCATAATTACCTATGTCAATATTATTTGCATGAACAGAAAAACTATCACTACTATTACTCCAATCAAAATCTAACTCTGCGTTGAACATTGAATTGGCGTTATCACAAGTAAAATTGCTTATTACTAGATTTTCTAAGTTACACATACCTACACATTCCGGAATATTATAATCCAAAGTATCACAACAACTAGTCAATACGTCACATACTGTCAGTTGACTGGTAGATGCTCCAGTAGCTAGGTTATTTATCCTTAATGGCAATGCTGCGTAGTCCTGCTCTGTCTCTAAAGTACCATCAATAAATAGTTCAAATTTTTGATCAGAGTCGGCAGTGTAATCAAGGTCGATTTCAATGCTGTAATTGTTTTCGTCTACACATTCTATTTCTGTTAGACGCAAGTTACTGACAACACAAGGTAAGTCAGGACAACAAACGGCATCTTCTAGACTAGCGCTAATCGAACAGTTAATATCAACAGCATCTATCAGCTCAACCTGATAAATTGTTTGGCAATCAGCTGCTAGGTTTGCAATAAGTACTGGAGTATTATTATACTGAAAAACACCAAGGTTAGTACCATTCAAATATAGATTAAATTCTTCTCCAACAGCATCTGCAATATCATATGATACTGTAAGATCAAATAGTTGATCCTCACATTCTGTATAAGTAAGTTGTAAGTCCGTAAACATACACTCGCTATCACATGTGATAGGCATGTTTATACTGAAGTCACAATTAGTATTAATATCAGTAACTGCGAAAGGAATTGGCATGTTTTGCGGAATCTCAAATCCTATTGTGATCGGTAAGTCTCCATATAAATAAGTACCCATATCTAGATTAAGAATAGATAAAGAGAATGTCTGGTTATCACCATATGGGTGGTCAAAATTCAAGGTATGAATATCAGTCCCTGGTAAACATTGTGTTGTAACTGTAAAGTTGCTGTA
>CALDEO010000294.1 GCA_937942465.1 uncultured Saprospiraceae bacterium | reverse complement strand
AGTTACGAAGTTGGCTTTTGTCTGCATCATTAATATTTACGGCGTGAGGATAACCAATCTTTTAGTTGATATTCTTTCACCTGATTCGTTGGTGATTGTATAGATGTATGTTCCTTTAGATAAGAACGATAGGTCTTCATTAATTCTTGCATTCTGATCAACAAAAAAGCGTTGATTGTACAATCTTTTCCCTAAAATATTAGATACTTGAATAGAATAGTACCCTCTCTTAAGGTTAACAAACTCAAAACTTACGTTACCGAATGAAGGATTAGGGTGTACAAATACCTCTGACTCATCAGGTCGTAGTACAATCGCCGATGAATTTAAGTCTCTAGCTCTGATCGATGCTCTAGTGACAACTCCATCTTCGTCAATATTAACTTGCGCTAATACTTCTTTGACTCCGTCAGCATAAAATCTATATGAGTCCGTAGATGTAGGTGCAAATAAATCACCCAATCCACCTAGTAAAGCTGGATCAATCTCCAACCATCCTAAAAATGTCTTAACCTCTATTACTGTCTCCGAAGATATTGTTACTCGTTCTCTCAACACATCATATGTGCCATCTGGCAGCTCTAAGCTACCCCATGCATCTACTGTGCCTTCTCTAGTATTATCTACTGTGATACGTACTGAGTCTGGTGTGATCGGTACATTTTCTAGTAATGTATCAGGGATCAACTCTCCTGAAAACTTCACTTCAAATGAGTAATTATTATTACTTGTATCTTCATATTCAAGTGGAGTCGTTCTGTATATAGCTACGCCAGTATTTTTAACACTTAGAGGTACCTCATTGGTCAATGGATCTAGTCCTGACCTTCCTTCTTCATATATTACACCATTTTCCTTACGGTAATAAACACCGCCAACAGTTCCAGTCGATACAAACAAATTAGCATTAGGAAATGCATCAGATTCATCATTATCAGGTACTGCTACAAATTCTGTTCTGTTATAGAATGCAACATCCAATTGGCTAAAATCCCATGATTGATTAGGACCAGTACTACCAAGATCCAAATCAATAGGATCATTGTCTATACCAGTGAATAATGTATCACCTACAGACACAAGACTGCTTGAAGTAACCGTTATCTGGCTATGCACAGTAGTACTGAACAACACTAAAACGAAAAGTAAAATTCTTTGCATACCAATTTATTGTAATATCTTAATGACTCAAAATTAACTATTTATACCAAAAAAGACTGCTTTTCTACAAGTTTTTGATAGATTCCTTTTTGCCCTATGAGTTGTTCGTGGTTTCCCTCTTCTACAACTCGGCCTTTATCAAGAACTAAAATACGATCAGCATTCTTTACAGTAGACAAACGATGCGCAACGACAATCGCTGTCCGACCGGTCATTAAATGATCCAACGCTAGTTGTACAAGTTCTTCTGATTCTGCATCTAGCGCCGATGTTGCCTCATCTAATATAAATATTGGTGGATTACGCAAGACTGCTCTAGCAATAGCGATCCGTTGTCGCTGTCCTCCACTAAGCTTAACGCCACGATCTCCTATTTTGGTTTCATAACCCTCTGATAATGTGCTAATAAAATCATTGGCGAAAGCCACTTTAGCTGCCGCTACTACCTCATCATGAGTCACATCGGCCTTACCAAAGACTATATTGTTGTATACCGTATCATGAAATAGTACCGTATCTTGATTGACTATGCCATAGAGCTCTCGCAACTCTGACAAGGCCATATCCTTGATATCTACACCATCTATCTTGATAGCTCCTTGATCGACATCATAAAATCTTGGTAGCAGATTGACAATGGTAGACTTACCACTACCAGAAGATCCTACAAGGGCTATGATCTCTCCTTTTTTAATTTCTAGATTGAGTTGATCGATCACTTTAGTATCATCCTCATAAGAAAATGAAATATTATCTAGATGGATACGCTGCTCAAATGCATGCATTTTGACAGGTTGAGCAATATCTACAATATCGTTTTTAGTCTGTATAATGCTATCGATCCGATCTACTGCAGCTAGTCCCTTCTGGATATTGTAATATGCTGATGTGAATGCCTTAGATGGCTCTATCACCTGATAGAATGCAAGTACAAAAGCAAAAAATGTATCTGGAGTCAATTGTGACTTGAATACTTGATTGGATCCATACCATAGTAGTACCGTCACTACACTGATCCCTAAAAACTCAGACATCGGTGATGATAGATCTCTACGTCTGAGCAACCTTGTGAGACTACTTTCGTATGCTCCATTATATTTTTCGAAGGTTGCACTCTGAGCAGCCTCTGCATTAAATGACTTGATTACTCTTAAGCCTGAGAGACTCTCCTCTACTACCGTATTGATCATCGCCAGATTGCGCTGTACTTCCTTTGATTGCTTCTTTAATACCTTGGAGATAGACCCGATGATCAAACCCGTAAATAGCAATAATATAAACACAAATACAGTCAGCTGTGGGCTGACATAAATCATAAACCCAATACTCCCAATGATAATCAATGGAGATTTAAATATGGCCTCGATGACATTGAGAATACTCCACTCTACCTCCTGTACATCACTTGTAATCCTTGATAGTAGATCTCCTTTTCGCTCCTCTGTATGGAATGCTAATGGTAAGGTAAGGTACTTTTGAAATAACGAACTTCTAATATTACGTACGATACCATTACGTACTGGAGCCATAAAGTACAGCGCCAAGTATCGAAATAAGTTTTTAAGAAAAAACACGGCTGCAATCATAATGCAGACCATCAGTAATGCTTGCCCCTTGCCAGAGGTCTCTATGATATTGACAAAGTACATCTTTAACTGCGTCACTAGACCTTCGTCTAGGGATTCATTACCTGTTGACACAGCTGCCTCTTGGCCAAATAAAATCTGGAAAAATGGTATAATCAATGGAATACTTACTACGGTAAATAGCGCAGTAAGTATATTGGATACAGCAGATAAAATTACCTGCTGCTTATAGTTTTTGATATAAGATAAAAGTCTCCAGAAACCTTTCATTATGTAGCTTTTAACTATAACGTTGATGGACCTAACATTGAGTTATATTCATCTACATTTATAGCAATCTGTGACTTGATATTACATTATTTTTCCGTAAGGTCGAATGTATTTAAGAATCCTGTATGGAAGTTGCCAGCTCTAAAGTCTTCATCCTTCATAAGCATCTTATGGAATGGAATCGTAGTCTTGATCCCTTCAATAATAAACTCATCCAATGCTCTTTGCATCTTGGTGATACACTCCTCTCTCGTCTGAGCTCTACAGATCAACTTGGCAATCATTGAGTCATAATAAGGTGGTACTGAGTATCCTGCATATACATGTGTATCTACACGTACTCCATGCCCCTTCGCACTATGAAAACTATTGATTTTACCTGGTGATGGTCTCCAATCATTAAACGGATCTTCAGCATTGATACGTACTTCCATCGCATGCATCATTGGTATTCTATTACCACCTTCTATATTGATACCGGCAGCAACTTTTATCTGTTCTTTGATCAGGTCATGATCGATCACTTCCTCCGTCACACAGTGTTCTACTTGTATCCGAGTATTCATCTCCATGAAGTAGAAATCTCTATTCTTATCGACTAAAAACTCTACAGTACCTACACCTTCGTACTTGATACACTCACCTGCTTTGATCGCAGCGGCACCCATACGTTCTCTTAGTTCGTCGGTCATAAATGGTGACGGAGACTCTTCTACCAATTTTTGATGTCTACGTTGTATAGAGCAATCTCTCTCTGATAGGTGTATTACTTTACCTGATTGATCTCCGATAATTTGGATTTCAATATGTCTTGGTTCTTCTATAAATTTCTCAACATAGATACCGTCATTACCGAATGAAGCTTTTGCTTCTTTCTGTGCTAGCTCGAGATTTTCTTTCATATCTTCCGCTCGTTCGACGATTCTCATACCTTTACCACCACCGCCGGCAGTAGCTTTGATAATTACTGGAAATCCTATTTCTTTAGCAACAACAATTGCTGATTTAGCATCTTTGACAAGTCCTCCTGTACCAGGTACAACAGGTACACCAGCTTTAATCATGGTATCTTTGGCAGTAACTTTATCACCCATCTTTCTGATCATCTCAGGAGCAGGTCCTATAAACTTCACTCCATACTCTTGACATACCTCTGCAAAGTCAGCATTCTCCGCAAGGAATCCATACCCTGGGTGGACTGCATCAGCATTAGTAATCTCAACAGCTGCCATGATTTTGGGAATACTCAAGTACGACTCTGTAGATGATGGAGGCCCTATACAGACCGCCTCATCGGCAAATCTTACATGTAAGCTATCTCTATCAGCAGTAGAATATACTGCTACTGTCTTAATTCCCATTTCTTTACAAGTACGTATAATACGTAGTGCTATTTCACCGCGATTAGCGATCAATATCTTTCCGAACATGATGATGGATTTTAGATTAACTTAAGGTAATTGCTTCTTAATCGTGGATTAAGCGGGCTCTACCAAAAATAAAACTTGATCGTACTCTACTGGAGATGCATCTTCGATACATACCTTAACAACTTTACCACTCACTTCACTTTCGATCTCGTTGAATAGTTTCATTGCCTCTACGATACATACCACATCACCTGCAGCTATCTCGTCACCTACTTTTATAAATGCAGGCTTATCAGGACTAGAACTTCTATAGAAGGTACCCACTATAGGAGATTTTACCTCTAAAAGATTAGAGGTATCAGGCTCAGTTGCTGCTGGTTTATCTTTGCTCGGCGCAGCTACCTCTGGAGTAGCTAAGGGTGCAGCAGTCTGAGACGGCAATGCCATCATTTGCTGTGGAGCACTTATAAACTCTTGCTTCATTGCTTTAGCAAATTTCTTAGTTCGGATCGAAATCTCAAACTCTCCATCTTTTACTTTAAGCTCAGTTAAGTCTGTTTTGTTGACTAATCTGATAAGGTCTTGTATTTCTTTGAAAGTCATTCTTACTATGATTTAACTCGTTCTACATAATTAGATGTCTTAGTCTCTACTTTGATTTTATCTCCTTCATTGATGAATAGAGGCACTCTGATCTCTGCACCAGTCTCTATAGTGGCAGGTTTCATAGCATTCGTCGCAGTATTACCTTTTGCTCCTGGCTCAGTGTATGTTATCTCGTAAGTAACGTACTGAGGCATATCGATTGTAAGGGGTATTTCTTTATCTGCGTGGAAAAGAATTTCTACAGACATACCTTCTTTCAAAAGATTAGGCTTATCAAGCATCTTTTCTTCGATACTTGTTTGTTCAAATGTTTCATTATTCATGAAGTGATACCCCATATCATCATTATACAGATATTGGTATGTTCTTCTTTCTACACGTACTATTTGTATTTTATGACTAGAAGGGAATGTATTATCTACAACTTTACCATTGGTAAGACTCTTGAGCTTTGTTCTTACAAAAGCCGGCCCTTTACCTGGTTTTACATGTAGAAACTCAACTACAGAGTATATATCATTACTATATTCTATACAGAGTCCATTTCTTATTTCTGATGTATTTGCCATATTGTACTAGTTCTTGTTAATTAAGCTATGTAAAGATATTATAATCGATAAGAGTCACAAACGTAACATCGACAATCTAATATGCCCACTTAATAATTGTTGCTCCCCAAGTAAAACCTCCTCCAAATGCTGTTAATACGATAAGATCACCTTTTTTGAGTTGATCCTCATAATCTCTTAAACATAAAGGTAGTGTCCCAGCGGTTGTATTACCATATTCACTGATGTTGCACATTACTTTTTCACGAGGAAAATCAATCATGTCGGCAACAGAGTTAATAATACGCATATTGGCTTGATGTGGTACTAGCCAAGCGATATCATCAAAAGTCAAATTATTTTTTTCAAGTACCTCCTTGACTGCACTTGTCATACCATTAACGGCAGCTTTAAATACTTGTCGCCCTTCTTGATATGCAAAATGTTGTCTATCATCTAAAGCCTTCTGTGTCATTGGCATCAATGACCCTCCTGCTTTCTTGTGTAAGAAATGTCTACCAGAGCCATCACCTTTAAATATCGAATCCAAGACACCTTCTTCTTCCTCCGATGGCTCGAGCATTACTGCTCCTGCTCCATCTCCAAAGATCACACAAGTTGTACGATCCGTATAATCAACAATAGATGACATCATATCTGCCCCTACAATGATTACTTTTTTATGGCTACCTGATTCTATATATTTAGCTCCAGTTGTCAATGCGAATAAAAACCCTGAGCAAGCTGCACCTAAGTCAAATCCAAAAGCATTTTTTATACCTGCTTTATCACAAATAGTATTTGCAGTATCAGGGAACGTCATATCAGGTGTTACTGTAGCACATATAAGCATGTCTACTTCATCTGGTGACGTATTCGTCTTTTCTAAAAGGATTTTGACTGCCTCAAGACTCATGTCAGAGGTTGCCTTGCCTTCTTCTCTCTCGATGTGTCTTTTTTTGATCCCTGTTCGCGAGGTAATCCACTCATCGGTAGTTTCTACTAGTTTTTCGAGATCCTTATTAGAAAGTATTCCCTCGGGCACATACCCTGCTACACCAGTTATTGCTGCATGTAATCTTGACATTTTCACTATTTCATTACAAATTGAACCACAATGTAAGTAATTATCTCTTTACCCAAAGTCAAGGTTTGTAAAATTTGGGTAGAATAAACCTATTAAATCGTGCTTTTATAGCTCTATAATATTAGTGAATATTTTTAATATCATGTTCATGATATATATACATGTCATTGATTACCAATTTCATCGGCTTTATTTCATTCCGTGACAACGGCAATACGCTGAGCTCACAAGCTATGATTCTATATCATTGAATTTAACAAATAAAAAAATGTCATTATTAATATTGGATATTGGCCTTTCGGAATATTTAGCGACAAGCAAAGTCCTTCAAAAAGTAGCTACAATCAAGCTTCCTACTCTGTATTTGCAGTAACTAAGGGCAACAAATTAAAAAAATATCATATTTAATTAAAATAACATATGTTTTTAATTAAATACCTAACTACTTGACTGTGTATCTCGTAGGTGTACATATTGTGTTAAAATCAAGTGGCAAAAATTCATATTATAGTTATCCCTAATGTTTTTGGTATCCTATTTGCAAAGCTATAAGTATTGAAATCAATTAATTACAACTATTAATTATTCGTAATATGAAAACGATACTTCCTAATCCGGTAAGACTTTTGACACTAGCATTATGTATGTTGGTATTCCAGTCTGTTAATGCCAAGAATAGCCCCAGCGCTGTTAATTTTTTCAACGGCAACTACGAAGAAGCCAAACAGAGGTCAAGTGAAGAAGGGAAGCTATTCTTTTTGGATTTTTACGCTGAATGGTGTATGCCCTGTAAGTGGATGGACCAGACTACATTTAACAATGGTGATGTAGCAGATCTATTGAATAACGAATATGTTGCCTTGAAGGTAGATATCGATGATATAGAAGGATTTGAACTCAAAAAGCAGTTTGACATTCAATATCTCCCTACTATATTGATATTCAACTCTAAAGGAGAATTGATAGAACGAGTCGAAGAGACGATGCCTCCGAGCAAGCTGTTTGAAGTATTGCAAAGGCATAACGACCCAGCTAACAAGTCGACACAGACGTATACATTCAATACGTCTCCGACACAACCAAAGAAAATCGTACAAGAGGACGACTCTTATACCCTAGACCGTGAGGCGATGGAAGCGTATCACAACTCGAATAAAAATAGAGATTATAGAATACAAGTAGGTGTATATCTAGACCACGAAAATGCTTTTGAGGTCGTGAATAAACTAAGAGAAGAATTTTTAGAACCAATCATTGTATTGAATGATTATAGAGATGACCAAGTATTGTATAAAGTCATGATGGGCGAATTTAGCTCCATGGGTGAAGCCGAAAGCTTTAAGTCCATACTCAAGAATGACTTCAATATCGACGCCATCGTACAGTAGAGAAACAATATCCCAGTATTGAACATATTTTCCAGCAGCATCCCAAAAACAGATCTTTTTAAAAACTCTTTAGTAGGTTTACATTTTTTAGTCTTAAGATTAAACTATGTTACTGATAAAGGATATTAAGAAACTTGCTGGAATAATCTTAAAGCCTCACTCTTTCAAAAAGGGTGAGGCTTTGGATGTTTTAGACTCCATTGACCATGCATACCTCACCGTCGAAGATGGTAAGATAAGCGGATACGGACCTATGTCTGAGTGCCCTACCCAAGCAGATGAGGTGATCTCTGCCAAAGGCCAGATGGTACTCCCCTCTTGGTGTGATAGCCATACACATATCGTATATGCGGCAAGCAGAGAAGCTGAGTTTGTAGCCCGTGTCAAAGGCAAGTCTTATGAAGAAATAGCAAATGAAGGCGGTGGTATCCTCAACTCCGCTCGACGACTGCAGGCAACCAGTTTTGATGATTTATATTTGGATGCATCCAAAAGACTAGAAGAAGTCATCTCATATGGTACTGGTGCAATAGAAATAAAAAGTGGTTATGGACTCACTGTTGATAGTGAGATCAAGATGCTGCGAGTGATCCAAAAGCTCAAAGAGAACTACCCCATCACCATCAAAAGTACATTCCTCGGTGCTCATGCAATACCCCAAGAATACAAAGAAAACAGACAAGGATACATCGATCTGATCATCAATGAGATGCTCCCTATCGTCGCTAAAGAGAACCTTGCAGACTACTGCGATGTATTCTGTGACAAAGGATTTTACACTGTAGAAGAGACTGATCAGATCTTAAAAGCGGCGGCTAAATACGGTCTTAAAGCCAAAATACATGCTAATGAGTTAGGTATTACTGGCGGAGTACAAATAGGTATTGCCAATAACGCATTAAGTGTAGATCATCTAGAATGCATTGATACTGAGGAGATTGAAGCATTACTCAATAGCAATACAACCCCTACCCTACTCCCCTCAACGTCGTTTTTTTTAAATATTCCTTACGGACCAGCTCGTAGAATGATCGATGCAGGTCTCGGTATTACGATCGCAACAGATTACAATCCTGGATCGACTCCATCGGGCAATGTTCCATTTTTATTATCACTGGCTTGTCTTAAATTAAAGATGACTCCGCAAGAAGCGATCAATGCAATCACAATCAATGGAGCATATGCAATGGAACTAGAAAATACGCATGGAAGTATCACCGTCGGTAAAGAGGCGAATATAATCTTTACAGATCCTATCTCAAGTATCGATTTTATACCCTATGCATTTGGTAGTAATGTCATTGACAAAGTAATGTTAAAAGGAAAAATATATCCAAGTTAAAAAGCAGCGAATCATCAATTAATGGCATCTTTGTGGTAGAGAAAAAACTGTAGATCATTCTCGATAAATAGCAATATAGCGCTGTCCATTTCGTTTTTGATAAGTTCTTAATGACCTAATGAGTAAAATGAGCCTGATATCTGCATGATATTAAGGATAAACTCATATTTTCGCATTTGATTTTCAGCGGATTAACGTATAAATTACTCTAAGTAGATGATTTTAAGCAGATTAAAGATTTTTTGTGTTTGTGTATTGGCTATCGTATCGACGATTTCGGTCACAGGTCAGGCATGTTCTGATGCAGGTATTGATGTAACCGTTGATTTTATATTTGAAGATATTCCTAATGCCAACATGGGTGACAATGTCTGTGTAACGTTATTCGTATCAGGTCATGATGAAATATTATTCTCGTCATTTGGTATCACTTGGAACCCTACAATCTTGTCATTTACTAATATTATTGGCAACCCTACTCTTCCAGGTTTCACCGGATTAACGACCAATTCAGCAGGTACACCGTTTGGTAACATTGGTATCAACATGGATACTGCCGACCCTAACTCAGGTGCTGGCTCGACATATCCTGATGGATATGAATACTTAGTATTATGTTTTGATGTTATAGGCGATCCAGGAGAGTGTACTCAGTTGTTGTTTACAGATAATATCAGTTCATTGGGAGATCCAGAAATCCTCTACACCCCTGCAAGTGATCAAACGATAACTTGTGAAGCTGCTTTCACCTTGAATACTAGTACAGCGGTATGTGTAGGATGTAATGACTTATTTATATCTGCAGCAAGCTGCCCAAGTCAAGCTGGAATGGATAATGGTACAATTACTTTTTCAGCATGTGGGGGAACACCGAACTATACTTATAGTGTAGATCTAGTACCTGGTCCATCGATAATGGAAGATGAAGTAGTCACACTGAGTAATCTAGCTCCAGGCAACTACAATATTATTGTTAGAGACTCTGACAACCCAACCAATCAATCAAGTATTATGGTGACTGTAGGTACGGGAGCAGCTCTAAGTGCTGCTTTAATTCCTACCGATCCAGAATGCATCAACGATCCTGAAGAAGGTGAAATTGAAATTACAGGTTTAACGGGAGGACAAATGCCTTATGAATTTGCATGGTCGAATTTCGAATTTGGCACTGACAATATAGATGATTTATTACCTGGCATGTATACTGTTACCATTACAGATGCCAACGGATGTGAATTGATATTAAGTGAAACATTGACTATTGACCCAGTAATAGCTAACGTTGTCATTATTAAACCTGCCACTTGTCCAGGTGTAAATGATGCAATTGTAGAAGTTACCCCATCTGGAGGTAATCCTTATGCTGGTGGTGGATATGAATATATGCCTTCTACAGGCGTAAACGGAATGATAGCGCCTGTACAGCGATTTGAAAATGTCGCAGGAGGAGTAGATTTCAATTATCTAGTAATGGATATGAATGGTTGCCCTTCCGAATTAGGTACTATATTCATTCCTTATGAAAATAATCCTGAAGCAACAATTGTATTAGAAGATATTAGTTGTGCTGGAGAGTCAGACGGTATGATGAGTTTAACTCTTGCCAATACCAATGCCTCTACTCTATCAACAAGTATCACAGGACCAGGAGGAGGTCCTATCACTGCAACAAACTTTAATAGCCCCGTAGGTACTATGGCAGAAAACCTAGCCGCAGGAAAATATAATATCGTTGTAACCGAAAGAATATTAGACCCTATAACTAATATCGTAACCAACGGATGTAGAATAGATACTTGCTTCACAATACTAGAACCAGATCCTCTAGAGCTCAGTATTGACGCAACGCGTACTACAAATCCATCATGCGTAGGTAATGATGGTAAGGTAGCTGTCGCCTCAACAGGTGGTACTGCTCCTTATACTTATGAGTGGGCTGGCAACACGAGTACAGATGATAATATCTGTGACTTAGGTGCTGGTACTTATTTTGTCACTGTCACAGATTTCAACATGTGTACTGATACACTTAGCTATGAGATAACAGATAGTGGTAACATGCTAGACATATCGGTAATGGTCACGGGTATCGTATCATGTCCTGATAGTGAAGATGGAATGCTCCAAGTAACCGTCAATACTGGTGGCGGACCTTTTGATTATAACTGGGCTCAAGTAACAGGGCCTACTCTCTCTACTACATTCCAATTAATGAATGCAGGACCCGGAGAATACTTTGTAACTGTAACAGACCCAATCAATAGCTGCTCAGCTGTAGATAGCATCACGCTATTCCCAGCAACGCCGATTGGTATCTCAGCAGTCATTACAGAGCCATCTTGTGCAACGACTCCCAACGGAATCATTAGTATTATCGAAGATAGTGGTGCAACTCCATTTATGTATCAATGGGATGATATCAACAGTACGACTACTCCACTGCTATCATCACAGCCTGCAGGAATATTCAATGTGACTATTACAGACAGCAACATGTGTACGCTAGATACTTTCTTTACATTGACAGGTCCAACACCAGTGATACAGACTATTACTCAAGTCAATCCTGCATTGTGTAATGGAGAAGATAGTGGTAGCATTACTGTAGCAGTATCTGGAGGTAATGGATCGACAATGTTCAACTTTGTAGTCCTAGATAGCAACGGTATTCTTGTATATAATGAAACAAGTACAAGTCCACATGTTCTTACTGGCTTACCTAGTGGTGAGTTGACTATCACCACATCTGACCTTACTTGTGACTCAGTAGAAGAAATAATAACTATAGATGATGCAACACCAATAGAACTGGTAATCGACATGGCCAATATCACTAATCCATCTTGTTTTGGATCTTGCGATGGATCTGCCACAATCGATGCAACGGGTGGTGCTGGATCATACACGTATACCTGGACTACCGATGGTACCATCGGCAACAGCAATAATAATCTCTGTGCCGGAATGCAATATATTTCGATCCTAGATGCTAACAATTGTACACATTTAGATAGTTTTGAGATTACTCAACCTGATTCTTTAATTGTATCGATTAACCCTTTCTTGACGCAAGACCTTAGATGTTCCGCAGCTAGTGACGGCGTGATGGCAGTAGATGTTCTTGGTGGTAATGAAACTGGATATGTATATGCATGGACTGATAATGTATCGGACAATAACCTAGCGAGCAACTTAGGTGTAGGTACTTATACCGTGACTGTATCGGATAGTGCTGGATGCTCTGACACCGTGTCATATACATTTACTGCAGCCCCTCCTATAACAGCGTTTATACCTACTCCATTAATACCAGAATGTTTTGGAGGTACTACTTGCATCTCAGTAGAAGATGTTATGGGTGGTGTTGGTGAACCTTACACGTTTGCCGTAGGTGCCGATGCATTAAATGTCCAAATAGATAGTTGCGTTGAAGTTATATCTGGAGAGTATCAAATTTTTATTTTTGATAGTTCTGGCGCTGAATGCGGATTTGACACAACAATATTCGTAGAGCAACCGATGGAGCTGGTCGCTGAGATAGGCCCAGATGAGGTCACAATACCACTCGGCGACAGTACTGTTATGGTAACTGTACAAATAACTAATGAATTTCCGATAGATACAATCATATGGAGTCCAGATACTGATATAGAGTGCCAAGACCCACTGTGTCAGACGATTGCAGTATTTCCATCAGTATCAACTACGTACACCGCTACTATATTCGATATTAACGGATGTAGTACTACGGAGACGATTGACGTCATCCTAGATGA
>CALDEO010000293.1 GCA_937942465.1 uncultured Saprospiraceae bacterium | reverse complement strand
AGTTCTAGACCACGCTTGTCCATTTCCTTGAGCACAAGTCTAAAGTGGCCCCACTCCTCTGATACAATCGGAGCTAGATCTCTTACGAGTCTATGATTGTGTGGATATGCTTGTATTATAGATATGATCGTAGATGCTGCTTTTTGCTCGCAGTATGCATGATCTGTAAGTATCTCAGTAAGATTTTTTTCGGCGAGGTTAACCCACCTAGGATCAGACGGTAGTTGCAATCCTAATATTGTCTTAGTCACGGTCTAGGCAGTTTAGGTGTTGCATCAAGAAGTCAACTTCGTATACATCATATTGCTCATATCCTGAAGTCCAGATTATACCAATATGATCAAGCTCTACAGTCTTAAATAACTTAAGGTAGTCTTTATCTATAGGAAATACAGCCTTGTATATAGTATTACCAGTATACTTTTCTATTGTTCCAGCATCAGGGTATATGTTGCTTAAGTAGTGTTTTTGTCCATTGACAAATTGAAATCGCATTAAGCTATTTCGTTCTATCTGACCATAGTTCCTTGAGGCATCTTTTGATGCAAGTTTTAGAGTCAATTGTAGATAGTAAGTACCTTTGATATTTGAGATGCTACCTTTACACTCTAGGAAGTTCTTATCCTTGAAGTGTGGCTTTAACTTAGGATGGGTATAAGAGAAAAAGAAACTCATTTCTGTTTCTTTTCTATCTTTTTTAATGTCTTCATCATAACCATCAAAAATGATATTACAGTCTTTATCATTATAGATTTCCTCATTAATTTCGAAAAAGAAATCTGATTCTTCTAATGTTGAAACTGTTGAATCTTCTTTTTCAAATAATAGCTCTTCAGTATCCATTGCAAGTCCATCCCACTTGTCCATGTTATCCCGATCGTTTTCGATCTTTTCAGCCATTTTGTTGAGCTTCTTCAATCTTTTAGATCCTTCAGAATATTCATTTTCAACATTTTTAAGGACATTCCGTAAGGTTACAATCGCATCCTCACTCGATGAACCTTCCTCCTTCATTAACTCTAGATCCTCTTTAGTAATGACTAATTCATTATCAAGGATGATGAGCTTTTTGTTGAGTTTGTTGATATCCGTGAAGAGTTGCTTTTGTAGAATAGCAAGTCTTGATTTTTTAAATTCAACCTTAGTAGAAGCTTCTTCAGGGTTCTCAAATGGAGAAATATCGTTAGAGTCATCCAATAGACCTAGTGACGCTTCCTTCTCATTTAATTGAGAATAGCCAGAAGTAATTACTGAAATACTTAAAATAAAAATAAGTATCGCATTATTTATTTGTGTCATAAGTGGGTATTTTATTAGCTATTTGTCTTTGTTAAAATCAAATATCTAATGTATTTCGTGCTGCAAATATAATCTATAGTTGCGACTTTTCTAAAAAAGGGTATTTTTATGAAATATTTCTAAAATTTATAATATGTATAGATTTATTTTACTTACCGTTGCGTTAGCTTTTGTATCATGTGAAACAAAGCAAATTACTGAATTTAAAACGATCACTGTGGAGTACCCAAGTACCAGGAAAGATACGAGTGTTATAGATGATTATTTTGGAACAAAAATAGCCGATCCTTATCGCTGGCTAGAGGACGATCACTCTGAGGAGACTAAGGCTTGGGTGACTCAGCAAAACGAAGCAACATTCGGTTACTTAGATAAGATACCGTTCCGATCTAAAATCGCCAAGAGATTAGAAAAGTTATGGAATTACGAAAAACTAGGAACTCCATTCTATAAAGGAGATCGTACGTTTTTCTATAAAAATGATGGCCTTCAAAATCAAAGTGTACTCTATGAAGACTTAGGTGAAGATACCAAGTTGATACTTGATCCTAACTCGTTTTCTGAAGATGGGACGGCTTCATTAGGTGGTATCTCTTTTGATAAGTCAGGTGACTTGCTTGCTTACTTGGTATCGGAGGGAGGATCTGATTGGAAAACAATCATGATCATGGATGCCCATACCTTACAACCACTAGAAGACAAGGTGGAGTGGGTTAAGTTCTCGGGGATCTCATGGTACAAAGATGGATTTTTCTACAGTCGATATGCAGCTCCTGAGAGCAATGACGTATTGTCTGCCAAAAATGAATTTCATAGTCTATACTACCATAAAGTAGGTGCACCGCAGTCCGATGATCAACTTATCTATGTGGATAAGGAGTTTGCTCAACGCAATGTCTATGCACAGACTACGGAAGATGAGTCATTCTTGATATTGGCGGCATCAGAGTCTACAAGTGGCAACACCGTATTCATCAAGGACTTGACTAAAGAAAATACAGAGCTTGTGCAGATCGTTGACAAGTTTGATAGTGACTTCTCGATGATCGGCAATGAAGGTAAGACATTGTACTTCTTGACCAATGAAGGGGCTTCTAATCAAGAGTTGAGAGCATATGATACGGTAGGTAAGAGTTGGTCTACATTGATATCAGAGCAAAAAGATGCCTTGAGAGGTGCAAGCTTGATCGGTGGTAAGTTGTTCTTGACATACCTACACAATGCCAGTGCCAAGGTGATGGTACACCAGCTTGATGGACAAGTGATCCAAGAGTTAGCACTACCAGGTATCGGCAATATAGGCGGTATCAGTGGAGACAAAAAGCGTACCGATGCATACTTCTCATATACATCATACATCACTCCTACGACGATATACAAGTTAGACACGGAGTCACTACAATATGAGGTGTATAAAAAGCCAACAGTGGATTTTGACGGAAGTCAGTATGAGACTAAGCAGATCTGGTACAAAAGTTACGATGGTACTGAGGTACCGATGTTCATCACGCATAAGAAAGGCCTTAAACTAGACGGTACCAATCCTACTTTGCTCTACGGCTATGGTGGATTTAATATTTCATTGTTACCAGGTTTTAGTATTTCTAGACTTCCTATTTTAGAAAACAATGGGATCTACGCTGTCGCGAATATTCGAGGCGGTGGAGAGTTTGGTAAAGCATGGCACAAGGCTGGGACACTGGGCGATAAGCAAAATGTATTTAATGATTTTCAGGCTGCAGCCGAATATCTAATCGATAATAAGTATACCTCATCAGAGAAGCTGGCTATCGATGGTCGGTCCAATGGTGGACTGCTCGTAGGAGCATGTATGACACAGAGACCAGACTTATACCAAGTTGCATTTCCTGGAGTAGGGGTATTAGATATGCTGCGATACCATCAGTTTACGATTGGTTGGGCATGGGCAGCTGACTACGGTCGTAGCGACGATGCCGTTGCATTCGAATACTTAAATAAGTACTCACCATTGCACAATGTCAAGGAAGTGGAGTATCCAGCAACAATGGTAGTGACTGCCGATCATGATGATAGAGTAGTGCCAGCGCATTCATTCAAGTTTATCAGTGAGGTGCAAGCACATCAGCAGGGAGATAATCCTACATTGATACGGATCGATGTGAGTGCAGGGCATGGAGCAGGTAAGCCGACGTCGATGCAGATACAAGAGTCCGCAGATATGATTAGCTTTATGTTTTATAATATGAAGCAAGACATCGTTTATTAATATGGATCTCCATACAATCACTAGATCGTGTTAGATAATAGCTATTTAGAACATATCAGGTTTTGGGATGTACTCGATGTACTCATCGTGGTGTATCTCATGTATCGTATATACAAGTTGTTGAGAGGTACGATTGCCATCAAGATATTTATAGGCGTACTTATTTTATATCTGGCGTGGTGGCTGGTAGGTGTATTTGAGATGCAGCTATTGTCTATTATGTTAGATAAGTTTGTTGCTTTTGGTGTCATCATATTGGTTATCATTTTTCAGCAAGAGGTCCGGCAGTTTTTACTGTTACT